>JAFQWY010000311.1 GCA_017407225.1 Clostridia bacterium
ATATCGACCTCATGTCCGGCAGGTATATCATCAACCCGCTGGAACCAAAAGCCTGGGCGGATGATTTTTCCGAAGACGACGATGCACCGGAAGCCTTCCGCAAGTCTACACGGCTGAGTCAGCACATTTCGTATCTGAAAGACTTCTTCCGTTCCTACAAGGACTTTGCGGACGAGCATATCGATGCCATCGAAATCCTGCTGTCCACGCTGTACACAAAACACGGGATCACCGATCACACGGACTACAATCGGCTGCGTTCCGAGGACTATCCCATCATGTCAGACCTCTACGATCTGGTGGAAAGCGAGTATCTGAAGTACGAACAGGGGAGCAAATCCCTGTTCACCGAGCAGCTTCTCCGTGAAATCTGTCTCGGACTGAACTCCATGTGCAAGGGTGCGGAGTCGAAATTTTTCTGCGGACACACGAATATTTCCGATGATAAGTTTATATGTTTCGGTGTCAAAGGACTCATGGACAGCAACAAAAAACTGAAGGATGCGATGCTGTTCAATATTCTGTCCTACATGAACCACAAACTCCTGACCTGCGGAAACACGGTGGCGTCGATAGATGAGCTGTATCTTTTCCTTACAAACCTGACTGCCATCGAGTATATCCGCAACGCTTCCAAACGTGTCCGTAAGAAGGAATCTGCGATTATCCTCGCCAGTCAGAATATCGAAGACTTCCTGATCGACGGAATCCGTGAATACACCAAGCCGCTGTTTTCGATCCCAACACATCAGTTTCTCTTCAACGCCGGCAACATCAATCCCCGTGAATATATGGATGCTCTCCAGATTGAAGAATCGGAATTCGATCTGATCAAATTCCCGGAACGCGGCGTGTGTCTGTTCAAGTGTGGGAATGAAAGATATCTGCTTCAGGTGATCGCACCGGAGTATAAGGCGGCTCTGTTCGGCAAGGCTGGCGGTCGATGATAAGAAATTTATGAAAGAAGGTGGACATCGCAATTACCATAGGCACAGTCGTCAAAAAAGCACTCGAACTCCTTGCCGTGAACGACAGCGGCAGAAAATTCCTCGGCTATGTACTCTGCATAGCTGTTTTTTTGTTGCTCCTGCCTGTGATCGTGGTCTGTGGACTGTTCGGATGGATGGCAAATGACGGCGGCACGCTCCTGCTGCGGGAGGAACTGCTGAACAATCTTCCCGAAGAAAATGCCGCTGTGATCGAGCAGATGAATACGGTCTGCGATACGATCCAGAACGTATTTGAGATCAAAGGATTGTCCGTATCCGATGAACGAAAAGCGGAAGCGATCTATCTGACCTGCCTTGTCGGTCGGGAGGATGACGAAAATTTTTACAACGATCTGGCGGATTGTTTCCTGTACGCCGATGCGGAAACGGATGTGTTCGATTGGATTACAGCCGTGTTCGGTGTGGAAATCTCCGATGAAGACCGTGAGATGATTGAAAAAATTGAATGAAGATGGAGGAACTGCTTTGTATAACAACAAAAATTCCAATGAGCGATATAAAGATTTATGTGGTCGGCTTGTCTGCTGGCTTGGTGAAACCGAAGAAGGTGCCGAACTGTATGATACACTGCACACGGAAATCGGTATGACAGACGACGAGGTCAGTGAGCTTGGTTTCACTTCACTCGCATCGTATTTTTCGAAACATCAGGATAAACTTTCTGCATCGATGGAGGAACGGCAGCTTGGCATCCGCACCGTCGTACAGTTCCGCAGGAAGGAACCGGTGCTCCAGCAGGACGAATGCGCAATCGAAAAAGTTGTGGAACTGTCCCGTGAAGAATTCCACCACTTCAAAAACAATCTGCTAGATGATTACGATTTCATCTCCGAGAACAGTGATCTCATGTGTGTCGACAAGACGGGTACTACCCACTGTATTCTCGTCCTTGGTGACGATTATGATGAAGGGATTCTCGTCAACAGTGAGGGCAGTTCCTACGCCAGATACTCCGCATTACTTCCCAATGCCCGGACATTCATCGAACAGCAGATGGGGCAGGAAACCAAGCTGACCCTGTGGCAGCTGATGTCCTGCGGATTGGAAGACGTGCATCTGGTGGACACAGATGAGGAGCACGACCTTGCCACCATCGTGGAACTGAATCAGGGAACGCTTTCCGTGGCAGGAAGATCGGCGTGGAGTGATGTTCTCTCCGCAAAAGTGGAAGGAATCTACAACGGTTACTACGGTACGCAGATCGCCGTCAGCGGATGTGATTCACAGCGTCTTGCGGATTTTTCGTTCATGCTTGCAGGACACTGCGATGCCGAGGACTACGACACTTGGGTGAATAAACACGATCAGGGGCAGGACAGCGGGCCTGTTCTTTCTATGTAAACGGGAGGATTTATGAAAACAGCAACCATCACAATCAGCTACGACGAAGAAAAATTTGCGGCACTCCGGCTGTACCTTGGTCAGAAAAATCAGACGGTGGAGGAAGAACTCACTGCCGCTGTAGATAATCTCTATACGAAAACCGTGCCGAACAATGTGCGGGAATTCATTGATCTTCGTGCCGGGAAAACGGTGAGTGAACCGAAAAAGCGCAAGTCGAAACCGAATATTGTTCCCGATGCCGCCGAACCGGAACCCGATGCAAGCGCAGGTGATGTCAGTTGAGAACACAGCGATTCGGGATTGAAATTGAGATGACCGGTATCACCCGTGCGATGGCGGCGAGGATCATTGCCGGATATTTTGGTACGCAGGCAAC
>JAFQWY010000048.1 GCA_017407225.1 Clostridia bacterium
ATGGTATCATTTATAAAAACAACATAACAGACACGATTTCAGCAGATTCTGCCGGATTCCGCCTTCATTATACGGGATGGGACACAAAAATGGTATCCCTTATTTAAGGGATTTTCAGTATCCCTACCCGAAAATGGGGGGATTTTCACAGAAATGAGAGGGTATATGGGATTTTCGCTTGTACTTGAGAACCGGAGCAGACAAAAAGAGTATTCATGGAGGATGCTCCTCTGTTTTGCCATGTTCTGCTTCTGGCAGATGGGATTCATCTATTTCATGGGACCGTCCCTGAACATCGACGGACGCACACCCCTTCCGGTCTCCATGGACAACATCACCACGCTCATCGCGGCGGCGTATGTCCTCTCGATTGTATGGATGATTTTCCTGCCGAAACTTGTGGTATGGGCGGAACGGATCAGTGCGGCGGCATCGCTGACAACGGCCCTTGGCTTGTTTTTCCCCTTTCCGGACAATGTCCTGCGGTTTCTGATTTACGCGCAGGTGTTTTTCTGCTGCTTCATGATCGGATTTGAAACTTTTATCATCGTAAACTATTTCAAAGAACAGACGACGATCCGGCATCTGACGGTCGCATACGGCGCTGCCCTGATCCTGATTTCTGCTGTGCAGAACGATTTTCTGCCGATCACCTTCCCCGTGTTCCGGTGGATTACCGTAGCCGCACTGGTTTTGCTTCTGATTTTCTGTTTCCGTCTGCCTGCCGGACGGGAATTCTGTCTCCGCTATGTAAAAAAATCGGACGGCATCACAAAGCCTGTCCGATTGCTTGCGGGAACGTGGGTGCTGATCTTTGTCAGTGCGCTCATGGCGGTGTCGGGACCGTCCATTTCCGGGGAGATTGCCCACGGGGTTTTCATCACCTACGCCGTGGATGCGGCAGTATCTCTGCTCATCTGGATTCTCTGGAAAAAGGCGAATATCCATCCCTTCCGCTCCATTTCCGTGTGCATCGGCGTGGGCGGCGTGGGATTTCTTCTCATGTTTGCATCCGCATGGGTACCTGCGCTGGGCTATGCTGCCTGTGCCTGCATCGGTGTGGGAATGATGCCCTGTCAGATGATTCCGCTGTACAACGTGGTTCTGATGAAGACCTATCCGTCCCGGTATCTTGCCCCTGTCACCATCGGGCTTGCGCTGGGAGCGGTTCTGGTGCAGAGCAGTCTGGTGGAAGGATTCCGTACCTCTCCGGAGATGCTGAATCTGGTGTATGCACTGATTATGGTGATTCTGGCGGGAATCTATCTGCAGATTGAGCCGTACTTCCTGTATACATTCCGTCAGCCGGTTCCGGAATCGGTCACGGTACCACAGGAAGCTGTGACGGAAGTATCCGTGACAGAAACACCCGGCGAACCGGAACCGTCGGTATCGCAGCCGCTGCAGCAGGAAGAACCTGCCGGAATCCCGGAAGAAGACTCTCCGCTGTCCGTGCTGTCGAAACGGGAACGGGAGGTTGTGGATTTAATCAGCCGAGGATACAGCAACGGTGATATTGCAAAGATGCTGTATATCTCTCCGCACACGGTCAATGACCATACGAAGAATATATACCGGAAGATGGGCGTCCACAGCCGGCTGGAGCTTGCGGCACTGGTGAGTAAGATGAAGCCTGCGGACATGGAATAACCGGCAGGGGGAATTTTACTGACACGGATAGAATCGTGATAGTTTATCAAGGAAGAGAAGCATTCTCTGGAACGGCATACGAATCCGGGGATTTGTTTTGAGAAAAGTTAAACAGAGTCCGGATGGCACCCGGGAATGTTTTCACGATCACTCACCGACCCGAGGGAACAGGACAGGCTGCAATTAAAAATTGACCAGCGATCTATCACCGCATGACTGAGTGTCGAACTCGGTCGAAATGACAGATAAAAAGGTCAAAAGCCACGAATAACTGTTAAATTAGGCATTCACCAAGTCAATTCTGACGAGGTGGATGCCTTTTTGTTTGTGTCAAAGAGCTGTAGAATTGAATAGTGATCAGGGATCATAAATGAGGTTGGCACTCGGAAAGCCTTCCAACGTGGCACACTTTGGCACTTGAAAATGGCACTTGGCAAGGTAAAGAAACTTTGAAGAATAATAAGAATTATGGTTCAGTGGTATAAAATATTCTCAATTAAAGAGTAGAAAACAGCTTGTTGAGATCAAGATTTGTACCTGAAAAACAGCATTACTTTGAATATATAATGCTATCTGAAAGTACATTATATAAAAATTTAATACATTTATATACTTGAAAAAGTATGAAGGAGAAGATAGTACATGAAGATAGGCTACTGTCTGCGTTGAAGTCATGCTGAAAGAGTTTGCATCCGTTACACAGGTATACCTTATCACCGGATACACGGACCTGCGTCGGGGAATCGACGGACTGGCGGAAGTGGTTCAGGGAAAGCTGGAACTGGATCCATAC
>JAFQWY010000312.1 GCA_017407225.1 Clostridia bacterium
ATATCGTTTGCCAGACAGCCGCATGCCTGTGCGATTGCATCTGCGTATGTAATCAGCTTGCCTTTCTTGGAAGAGTACATAACGCGCATTTTCATTGCCATTGGATTCAAGCCTCCGTGTAATATGATAAAAATAACTAAGGATATTATAGCACAAGTGTCCGTCTTTTGAAAGACCTGATAATACATTTTCTGAAATATCGGCGGATTGAATAAATCGAATGGTCAGAAATTGCACAAAATACACAGATTTCCAGCCGGATGCCCGGCCAAAAACGGATTCCGTCCAATTTTGTATTGACAGCATCCGTCAAAATGTGATAAACTAAAGAAAAAAACGAAAGCAGAGGACTGCCATATGCTTATCACGATTATCGGCCGGGGGCATTCCGGCACCAGATCCATTTCCCACACTCTGTCCGCCAGCGGCGTTTTCATGGGCGAACCCCTGAACGTGTCCGGCGACCTTCTCCCTCCCCAGAAGATGTACGATGCCTGCCGGGTATTCGCGCAGTACGTCAAATATCAGGGCAATAACCGGTGGGATTTCTCCCATGTGAACAACTGCCCCATTCCCCGGGAGTTTACCACGCTCATCGAGGAATATCTCCACAGCGTACTGACCTCTCCCGCGGAAAACAAGGGCTGGAAGATCCCCGAAACCACCCTGGTATTCCCCTGGATCGTCAGAATGTTCCCGGAAATCAAGTATATTTTCTGGGTACGCGACCCCAGAGACTGCATCCTCGGCGGTCACCTCACCGATGATCTGAACGATTTCGGTGTGCAGTACGACAAGACCGACGATATCCGCACCAACCGCGCCATCAGCTGGCTGTACCAGAGAGAAATTGTCCGCGCAACTCCGGCGCCGAAGAACGCTCTCTACGTCCGGTTCGAGGACATGGTATTCGATCAGGACAACACCATCGCACGGATCTCCGACTACCTGGGCATCCCGATTGCCAAGATCGAGATGCGTCCCGATTCCGTGGGCAGATACAAGACCGACAAGGGCGTGCATATGTTCGACTTCTTCGAATCCGACATGAAGGATCTGGGCTACGAATTCGAGTAATTCCGGGTAACGAAGCTGAATGTCAATCCTATAAAATGCTGAAAGGCTGAAAATTTATGACAAACCGCGAAAATATTCTGAGGACGATCCGTTTTGAGCATCCCGAATATATTCCGATCAATTTCCATATCAATGATTCCGTGTTCTATTCTTATGAGCCGGATGCCGTTGAGGAGCTTCTGGAATCCCATCCCATCATTGCAGGGAAGCACAGAATGCGGTACGATCTCATTGAAAAACGGAAACAGAAAGAAGAATTGCTGAAACAGGCCGCATCCGGTCATGCTGTCGTTGAGAATCATCGCTTCTTTGACGAGTTCGGTGTGGAGTGGGAAGAAGCCATTGACGGAATCCGCGGTGTCGTGCAGAATCATCCGCTTGCCGATTTCTCGAAAATCCGCGGGTATCGGATGCCTGCTATTCCGGTTTTCAATCTGGAAGGCGACCGTGAATGGGTCAAGAACGCAAAGGCGGCCGGCAATCTCACGTGTGCGGGACTTCCTCATGGGCATATGTTCCTGCGGTTGACGGATCTGTGCGGATACGAAAATGTTCTGATGGGCATGATGGACGGCGACGACGATCTGAAGCTTCTGATCAGGAAGATTGAAGAACACAGCATGGCTCATGTCGAGCATTGGAGCAAGGTCGGGTTTGACATGATCAGTTTCCCGGAAGACCTTGGAATGCAGGTGGGACCCATGATTTCCCCCGGTCTTTTCAGGGAGTATATCAAGCCTTCCTACACGCGGATGATGAAACCCGCACGGGAGTCCGGCGCGATCATCCATATGCATTCGGACGGGGATATCCGGACTCTTGCCGATGATCTGATTGACGGCGGTGTGGATGTTCTGAATCTTCAGGATCTGGTCAATGGGATTGACTGGATCAGGGATCGTTTTGCGGGAAGAACCTGCGTTGAGCTGGACATTGACCGTCAGAAGGTAACGGTTTTCGGGACTCCATCCGAGGTGGATGCGCTGATCCGTGAGGAAGTGGAAAAGCTTTCCTCCCCGGCAGGCGGGCTGATGATGATTTTTGGCTGGTATGCCGGCAC
>JAFQWY010000313.1 GCA_017407225.1 Clostridia bacterium
GATATGACCCGAATCTTTCCATTGCGGTAGAGAGGAATAAAAATGGAACGGTTCCCGAATTCCCGGCAGAATACGCATCCTACAATCTCTATACTCAGGAAATGAAGGAGAAGCTGGATGAGATTGTGCAGAAACACGACTTGAAGCTGATCGGTAAGACCGTGCCTTTCCGGACGGAAGAACTGGTTTGCAAGGCTCTGGGGCTGGAAAATATCCTTGTGCCCGGCAGCAATGCGGTGGTGGATCTGGACTACGCCGGGTATCAGGAATGCGGCAATCTGAATATGGATTTCGGTGTGATTCTGCCTGATGAGGATTTGAAAACCCAATGCCATATTTTCTATATGCACAAGGATGCCTTTACGGAAGACGTGATCTCCCTGGGGGAAATGAAAACCTGGGAAGAGTGGAATTACACCACCGCTTCCGGTGCAGAAGTTCTGATCTTCCGTTCCCCGGAGGACTGGCGGGGATTCATTTTCTGTGATATGCCTAACTATACCGTCACCCTGCGCTATACCTTTATCCACGAGCAGTATGGCAATGATGCGGACGGAAACATGATTGTTGACCGGGAGATCATGACAGACCGGCAGATCGAACGCCTGGCGGATACCATCGACTTCTCCATCGAGCCCCGGCTGATCGACGGCTGGGAGGAACTTACGAATCTGACTTCCGGTTCCGGTGAAGTGATCGGCGGCTATTCCATTGAACTGAAATCCGTCTATTCGGATGGTAACAATGCCCGGATCACTTTGGGAATCACCGCACCGGAAGGTGTGAACCTGCAGGAATATGGCGGCTATCCCATATCCCTGCAGCCCAGCAACCGCTGGGGATTCTTCGAGCAGACCACGGAAGGTTCCAGCAATGTTTCCGGTGGATATGGTTCGGAAGATGACGGTGACGGAAAGGAAAATACCCGAAATGTGGTTATGGACTATTCCACCGGAACGGAACAGATGCGGGATGGGGAAAAGCCTTTTGCCGAGGGAAAAGTATGGAGCATTTACTGGCAGGATATTTATGGCAGTTACCTGAACGAAAACACAAATGAAGGTGAAAAAGTCCTTCTGGCAGAGGGTACCTGGGCCATCGATGTGGCCTTTGAAAATGTTACCGTGGAAGAAATGGAACTGATCACGCAGCCGCTGAAGTCCCGAGTTGCTTACGGTTGGGATCTGCAGGGAAATGATGTGTACCAGGATACTACGATCACATCCTTTATCCTGCGGCCTATGAGTGCCAGCATTATCTGTGATTTGGAGCATGCCGCTCCGGATTTCCTGACCGTTGGTGACCGGTGCGTCTATGTGATTATGAAAGACGGCAGTAGCGTTGCTTTCTATGGTGACAGCGCAGGTTCCGGTATCCAGAATCTGCAGACAGAATCGACCATTGATCTGAATCAGGTGGTATCTGTTCTCATGCCGGATGGAACCGAAATAAAAGTACCTGAAACATAAATACCAATGAGCCTGCAGGATTCTGCAGGCTCATTGGTATTGTCAAAGGTTGTGCTAAGTTGCTATCTTCAAAATATGGCGGTATTTATCACAGCAGACAATTAAAGGCTGCGAATCTGATTCTGAATAAGTGTACCAACCGTATCAGCGAATTGGTCCAGATTGCGGATGCGGGCGAAATTTCGTCCATAGATGGTATGCGCGGCAGGAACATCGTCGTCATCCCCGGTAAAAACACAGATGACGGCGATCCCACGGTGC
>JAFQWY010000314.1 GCA_017407225.1 Clostridia bacterium
CACCGCTACTACAACGTCATCAATCAGGGCGACCTGTACCGCCTCATCATGCCCGCCGACTGCGTGAACGGCAAGATCGGTCACTGTGCGGCGTGGATGTACGTCAGCGAAGACAAGTCCGAGGCTCTGGCTACCTTCGTGGTCATCCGCACCTCCATCCATCCCGTTTACTTCCTGAAGCTGCAGGGTCTGGATCCCGATGCGGTTTACGCTGACGACAACGGAAACGAATACTGCGGTTCCACTCTCATGAACGCCGGTCTGAACCTGACAAAGAACTGGAAGGACGGCGACTCCCTCGTCATGCACTTCACCCGGAAGTAAGAGACAATAGGCGAAAAAATGAACGGGCTGTTGCAAGTATAAAAGTTTTGATCCAACTTTTTCAAAAGTTGGCGGGTTTTTAGGCCAGCGCCCTAAATCGAGGCTCGCAAGCCTCGAAACACCCAAGACATCCGAAAAAGTTCCTTTTTTCCTCGTTAAAGGAACAAACAGCTTGTATACAAAAAATGGCTGTCGCATTTCGGGAATTTTTCCTTAGTGCGACAGCCCCTTTCTGTTGCGGCTGACCGGATTTTATGGTATAATCAAAGAAAAAACGGAGGTTTCCATGGAATTCAAAGAACTACTGTACAAACGCCGCAGCATCCGCTCCTTCACCGGAGAAAAAATGACCCGCACTCAGCTTGAATACATCCTTGAAGCGGCTGCCCGTGCACCGTCCGCGTGCAATTACCAGTCGTGGCACTTCACGGTTATTGTTGGGGACGAAAATATCGCGAAACTGTGCCCGGAGGTTTACCGCGGCGAGTGGATCCGGAATGCATCCGCAGTGATTGCGGTATCCGTGGACGATGAAAAGATTACGGAGAGGTTCGGGGACAGGGGGCGTGATCTGTTTGCTCTGCAGGACACCGCCTGTGCGATGAACAATATTCTCATGGCCGCTGCGGATATCGGCTTCGGCGGATGCTTCATCGGTGCATTTGACGAGGATAAGTGCAGGGAAGTGCTGGGACTGAAATATCGGCCTGTGGCAATCGCGGCGCTGGGCAGACCCACGGCAGAACCGGCACTCCGGGAGAGAAAGCCCATGAACGAAGTGGTTGACTGGATCGGTGAGCCGATTGAAGACGAAAACGACATTGCGGCACCTGAGGAAAAGCCTTTTGAACTGTCGGATACACGTTTACCGGAATCCAGATTCACCAATCTGGATCTGGGCGGCGCGGTATTTAATGATGTGAATCTGGGCGGCGCGAAATTCAACAATATTAACCTGAGCGGAGCGGAATACACCGATATCAACATGAGCGGAGCTTCCTTCGGCGGCATGACTATGGCTGGATCCACTTTCGGGTGCGTTGATATGCGGGAATGCGAATTCCGGAATCCCGATTTCACCGGATCCGTTTTCCGGAACTGCAAGCTGAAGAATATCGCGATCGAAGACTGCGAAATCGACAGTATTACCGTAGACGGAAAGCGAATCGAATTGTAAAATCAAAAGGAGCTGTTGCACTAAGGAGAAAATTCCGAAATGCAACAGCTCCTTTTTCGTTATAATGTAATTTTTATGCCGTCGCCTTCGGTGTCTATCGTTTCTACGAGAACAAATCCCGGGTGGCGGCGTTTGAAGCGGCGGATTTCGGCGCACAGTGCGGACAGCTCGGCGGAATCCGGAAGGTTCCTGCTGAGTTCGGTCAGTTCCCGGAGATCCACATCCACCTCTTCCGCTTTTCCGTTCATGGCCTTGCCGATCATTTTTGCGGTGATTTTCGCAGTCAGAGAATTGAACAGTACCGCGGTGGGGAAGATGAGGTTTATCACCCGTTTGCCTTCGTCGAAAACTTCAATTCTCATATCACTTCAATGATGACGGATTCACCGTCTTCGCTTTCGATTTCCACAAGCCGTCCGATCATGCCATTTTCCACCATGGTGATCAGGGCGGCAAAATCGATTTTCGACAGGTCCGCGTTTCCGCAGCTGATATCCATGCCGCCCATCCGGATGCCGGTTTCCAGTGCGAATTTTACAAGGGGCATGGGGAGGTTGACCTTTACCTTGTCGCCGCCGTCCTGGATGAGGATGCGGAAGACCATGTCGTTGAAGTTCTTGCGCTTTTCCGGGGGAACGAATGTCACGGTGGGGGCGGCTTCTTTGGACAGCAGCTCGTCGATGGTGGTTTCGTAAAGGGATGCGAGCGTCGGCAGGAGGGAGATATCGGGGCAGGATGCGTCATTCTCCCACTTGGAGACGGCCTGGGGCGTTACGCCCAGCTTCTCCGCAACGTCATCCTGAGTCATGTTTTTGCTCCGTCTTTTTTCGGACAGTTTTTCACCGAGAGTCATATGGTTGCCTTCCTTTCAGCGGGGATTCCGCTTTTGATGAGTATATTGTAGCATGAATCTCCGCCGCCCGGAAGGGAACAGCGGTTGGATTTTGTTGAGCATTGGTTGAGCGGGTTGTCAACACGGGGTTGGATCACGCTTTTTCGTAGGTTTCCATCAGTTCTTCGTACAGCCCTTCCACGTACACGCCGGTGCCTTTGGCGTTTTCCCGGATTGTTTCGGGAGCAAAATCCCGGATGCCGGATTTCTGTGCCTGTGCGATGACCTTTGCGTGAGCGGATGCCGCCGTGATGCCGCAGACGGGCTTGACGGTGGGATCCTTCACGGCTGCCACGGCGCGGGTCAGCTTGGCGGTGGCGTCGTCAAAGGGATTGCCGTAGTTTTTTACGGTGCCGTCGGTGAGGGTACCGATGATCTCCCGTCTGCCGTCCTGCTCGGTATAGGTGACAGTACCGCCCGAGAACCGGTATTCAAATACGGGGTTATAGGTTTTATCGGTGGCGTGGGAGGCGATGAAGAGGGCTTTCGCGCCGTTCCCGAAGGTCAGGTGCATGGTGCAGGTGTCGTAGTTTTCAATCTTGTTGGCTCGGCGCAGATCCGCCTTCACGTCTGTGGGCATCGCGGAGGAATCCACGGTATCGCCGAGGACGTAGAGGATGTTGTGGAGATAGTGGGCGGTGGCGTTGTTTGCCACGCTGTCCAGAATGAGGGATCCGTCGGCGGAAGTCAGCTTGCCCGCCCAGCCGCATCCTCTGGCATAGTAGGCGCGGTCCCGGGGCCAGAGCACGATGGATTTCAGCAGCTCCGGTTTGCCGTAGAGACCCTGCAGGATGTCCGCTTTCAGTGCCTGAATGGCAGGGGAATGGGACCACTGATAGCCGATGGCGACATATTTCCCGGAGGATTTTTCCGCCTCAAGGAGGGAATCCAGATCGGCGATGTCGCCGCAGAGGGGCTTTTCACACAGCACATGGCATCCGTGGGAGAGCGCGGTCTTCATCTGCCGTGCGTGCAGGTGGATGGGAGTGGTGATGACGCAGAGATCGGCGGTCTTTCCGTCGGCGAAGAAGTCATTCATGTCGGCGCAGACGGGAATCCCCCGTTCCCGGATTTCGTCAATGCGGGGGCAGGAGGTGGGATAGGGGTCGGCGCATCCCGCAATTTCGCAGTCGGGGTATTTTCCATCCAGGAGCGGGTTTACATAGGTGGATGCGTATCCGCCGATGCCGGTGAGAAGAATTCTGATTTTTTCCATGAGAGTATCCTTTCGGGCTGTATTTTCTTCATTATACAATATTAAGCGGAGAAAATACAATACCTTTTCGTATATCTTGACAGGAAACTGATGGAATGATATAATGAAACCGGACAAAACTATCATAAATGAACAGGAGAATGTACTATGAAACCTATCAGAATCGGTGTATTCGGCGCAGGACGGGGCTGTGACATTGCCCACAATTTCAAGGCACTGGGATGCGAAATCGTCGCGCTGTGCGATTTCAGGGAAGACCGTCTTCAGCACGCGCTGAACCGTCTGGGCGGTGAGATTGCCGCTTACCGGGATTTTGATTCCTTCATTGAGCACGGCTTTGACGCCATTATTCTGGCAAACTACTTCCACGAACACGCACCCTACGCCATCCGGTGCATGGAAAAGGGAATCCACATTTTCTCCGAATGCATCTCCAACGGTACCATGGCGGAAGGGGTTGAGCTGATCCGTGCGGCGGAAAAGTACCCGGATGTGGTATACTTCATGGCGGAAAACTATCCCCAGATGCTGTTCAACAAGGAAATGCAGCGGGTTGTGAAGACCGGTACTCTCGGAAAGATCCTGTACGCGGAAGGCGAATACAACCATCCCGGCGATCCGTGGGACATCGGCTTCAAGAAGACCTACAACTATTTCGAAGGTCACTGGCGGAACTATCTCCCCAGAACCTACTATATTACCCACTCTCTGGGTCCGGTGATGCGTGCGACCGGGGCAACTCCGAAGGTTGTGACTGCGTTTGCGGCCTATGCCCCCGACTACAGTGATATTCCCTCGGCCTCCCACTCTGCGGACCGTGCTGCCATCATCACCACCCAGAACGACGACGGATCCATCTTCCGCGTCACCGGATGCGCTTCCTTCGGCGGTCATCACAATGCCTACCGGATCTGCGGTACCGAAGGTCAGATCGAAAACGTACGCGGCTTCGGTGCAAAGATGATGCTCCGCTACAACGGCTGGAACAAGCCTGCGGATATGGAAGAAGTAAATTTCTACGATGCCCAGTGGCACGATGACGACGAGGAACTGATCAAAAAGAGCGGTCACGGCGGCTCCGACTTCCTGACGGCGAGAATGTTCCTGGACTGCATCCGGGAAGGAAAGCAGCCCGAGCATCCCTTCCACGTTCATGCGGCGGTTGCCATGTCCTCCGTAGCGATTCTGGCTCACCGGTCCATGCTGGAAGGCGGCAAGCCCTATGAAATTCCGGATTATCACGACGAAGCGTGGCGCGTGAAGTACGAAAACGACCGTCTCAGCCCCATGCCCGGAACGAACGGCGAAGCTCCCACGCTCCCTGCCTGCTCCCATCCGGACTACGCTCCCACCGAGAAGCAGCTGGAACTGTACCGTGAGGTACTTTCAAAATAACTGAGAAACCGAAAGCGATAACAGAATGGAACTGAAAGAAATGATATCCTGCGCCGTGAACGGGGAAATCCGTGCCATCGGTGCGGGAAGCGGACGTGCGGCGTGGCTCCTCTCGGACGGTGCGGTCATGTCCCTGGACTGCGGCACCGGTGCGGTGGTGATGACTTTTGACACCGCGGAAGAAGTGAACTACGATGACGGCGGATTTGACGCGAATGCACCGGCCGCTGTGTACGTGAAGGACGGATACACCGCTGTGGTGAACCGGTTCGGTCGGCACGGCTGGGTCAGCTCCGACGACGATGACTGGCGGATCCGCCTGATGCGTGACAGCTACCAGATCGCGCACACCGACTATCCCATGGGGTTTTTCCGGCGGGACGGGAAGGTGCACATGATCTTCGGCGAAGCGTGGAATCATGTGCAGATTGCGGATCTGTCCGCGCGGCGTGTGCTGACGGCGGCGAAATCCCGTGTGACCGAAGGGGCGGAGGAGAAGCACCTGGCCTACTACCGGGATCATGAGGAGGCAAACAAGCTGCTGTGGCCGTCGGAGTACGATTACTTCTACGGCAGAATCCGGGTATCCCCCGACGGGGCGCATTTTCTCAGCTGCGGCTGGGTCTGGGGCGCCTTCGATGCCCTGGCTGCGTACGAAACCGAAGACTTCATGGAAAACCCCAGAATCCGGGAGTCCGTGGTCTTTGCGGGGGAACACATGAGCCGGAACGGATGCTTCTGCGGCAATGATGCGGTGGCCCTTCCCGTGAAGCCGGACATTGACGACTACGGCTACGACGGCGGCGACGAGATTCCGTGGGAAGTACGGCTGTATTCTCTGGACGGGGAGGAGCTGGCGGCGGTATCCCTGCCCGGGATGAATCTGGCGAAGGCGGATCTGGCATCCGTGAACGGGTTGGTTTATCTGTGGGGCAGTGAATTCGGCTTTGCGGCGGTGGATTTCCGATCCGGGGAAGTGGTTTACCGGGATGAAGAATTCTGCCCGGCGGCCTTTGATGAGGACAACGGATGGTTCGTGACCTGCGAAGACGGTGTTGTGGGCGTCTGGGCAATGGAATAAACAAAAAGAAACGGCGGAAGTCCGCGTGAAAAGTCACGGGCTTCTGCCGTTTTTGTGTTTGTAAGGAAAATCAGCGCAGCGGAAGGTCGTGGGATCGGTTTTGCGTAGATTGAAAGAACGCCGATCAATGCCCGTCGGGGCTTCCCGACCTTTGTCTCACTGCTTCGTAGAACATGACGGTTGTGGCGCAGGCTACGTTGAAGCTGGTGGCGGCGCATCCTTCTGCCATGGGGATGGTGATCATATCGGTGCAGAATTTCCGCAGTCCTTCGGAGAGACCGTCGGTTTCGCATCCGATCATGAACACGGTGGGTTTCGTCAGTTCGGCCTGCCACAGGCTCTTTTCCGCGTGGGCGGTGGTGCCGATGACCTGCAGATCCCCGTAGGTTTCTCGGAGCTGATTGAAATAGGCTTCCAGATCGTCGTGGCGGGGGATTCTCACAAAGGGCACGGAGAAGAAGGATCCCATGGTGGCGCCTACAACTTCACGGTCGTAGGGGTCCACGCCGTGTCCGGTGATGATCAGTCCGTCGGCGCCCAGGGAATCAAGGGTACGGAGGATGGTGCCCAGATTGCCCTTGTTGGAGGGACGGTCGAAGAGGGCGATGAGGGGCACGTTCTTCACTTTAATCCGGTTTGTATCATCGGGGCGCATCTTCACCACGGCCATCAGCTCGGAGGTGTCCTCCTTTTCGGACAGTTCAGCCATCAGCGGTGCGCTCAGCTCGATATTGAAGTCGGTTTTTACGGTTTTCAGGGTATTCTTCGCCCAGTCGGAGAGCTGTGCCTCGGGGGAGAAGATCAGGGAGGAAAACTCCCAGCCGTTCTTCACCGCTTCGTTGATGTTGCGCACGCCTTCGATGAGGAATTCAAAATAGCGGTAGCGCTTGTTGCGGTTGGTGGACAGCACCTCCAGCTTCTGGTAAGCGGCATCCTTGGTGCGGATTCTCAGATTTTTCTGTGCCATTACATCTTCTCCTCGTCATAGACTGCACGGCTTCCGCCGGTAAAGGGAACGCGGGTGCGTGCGCAGATCAGGAATGCATCTCCGATGGTGCGGTTTTTCAGACGTACGGGAACGGCCACGGGCTTCAGGTGCATCCCGATGAGGGTGCCGCCGATGTCCATGCCGCAGTTCGCACGGATGGAAGAGAGAACCACGGGATTCTTCAGATTACGGTAGGCATGGGAGGGGAGGGAGCCGCCGGCTTTGGGCTGGGGCACGGCGTTGACTTCGGTGTAAATGCCGCATTTCAGCTGGAGAGCTGCGGCTTCCCGTTCGGTAACAACGGCGCGGTTCAGATGCTCGCAGCACTGGAAGGCGGGGGTGACATCAAATTCGGCGCAGACGGAGGCGATTCCGTCGTACAGTGCGGCAGCGGCATCGGGGGAAGATGCTTTGCCGATGGTGCCGCCCATGACCTCGGAGGTGGAGCATCCGATGATGAGAATATCGCCGGGCTTTGCTTTGCTCACGGTGAAGAGTTCTCTGACGGCGGCAGCGGTCTGGGTTGTGATATCGTTAAGTGTAAACATAACAGACTCCGTTAGATTCCGAAATTTTCTTTGCAGTAGGCTTCGATCCAGTGGATGACGGATGGGGTGGTTTCGTCTGCGGCGGCTTTTGCTTCCGCGACGGCAGTTTCCACGGCGACGGCGGTATCCGATGCTTCAAACATGGGAATATCGTTCCGGTTGTCCCCGAAGGAGATGATTTTCTTCGCACCGGTCATCTGCCGCAGCTTGTCCACGGCGTTTTTTTTGGATGCGTCGGGGGAGAAGGCTTCCAGATACCAGGTATCCTCCGCGTAGGAGTCCCGGTAGAAGGTGAAGCGGATATTGGCAATTGTTTCCAGTTTTTCGGCGGCGCGGCGGATCAGGTCTTCCCCGGCGATGACGCAGAAGTAGATGATCCTGCCGGGAATGTCTGCGGCGCTCCCGATTTTCAGAAAGGGCTTGCCGTATTTCTTCACCCGTTCCTCATAGAAGCGGCGCATGGGCTCGTTTGCGATTTCGCGGTAGCAGGTGTAGAGGGGATCCCCGTCGATGGGGTGTTCTTCGTCCAGGGAATAGACGAAGGGGGAGGCACCCAGGTCCGTGAGGGTATCAAGGACGGTCTGGGCAGTGTCCGGGTCGATTTCGGCGGCGGAGACATAGCGGTTCTCCCGCATATCCCTGAGAAGTACCCCGTTCATGAGAGCAACGGGGGCATCGGTGAGGGTGAAGTCGATATCGCCGAGAATGTAGGACACGGACCGTACGGTGCGCGCGGTGGCGTAGGTGATCCGGACTCCCTTCTGCAGGAGGGCGTTGATCCGCCGGGCGGTATGGGGATTCAGCGCGGCATCCGGGGAGAGGAGGGTGCCGTCAAGGTCGGAGACAAACAGAACATCACGGAGTGTCACGGCTTTTTCCTCCCTGCGGTATTCTGGCGCCTATCGGTGAAGAAATCCTGCAGGACGGTGCGGCAGTCCTTTTCCAGAATCCCGGTGATGACGGCAGGCTTATGATTGAGGGGGTAGCAGTTAAAATTCATGAGGGAACCCATGGCACCCGCCTTCGGGTCCTTTGCTCCGATCACCACAGTCGGGATTCTCGCATTCCAGACGGTTCCGGCGCACATGGGGCAGGGCTCCAGAGTGACATACAGGGTGCAGTCCGTCAGCCGCCATCCGCCGAGGATTTCGCTGGCACGGGAGATTGCGGCGGTTTCGGCGTGGTAGGCGGGATTTTTGAAGGTTTCCCGTCCGTTGTAGTCGGCGGACAGGATGGAATTGTTCCGCACCACGACGGCTCCTACGGGGACTTCGCCTTCTTCAGCGGCCTGACGTGCCAGAATCAGGGCGGCGTTCATCCAGGTTTCGTGGGGCATTTCCGGGTGATTCTCTCCGTCGTAGGCGGGGTAATCCCGGAGCAGGCGGTTTACGGTATCAAGACGGGTTTTGAGCAGGTTATTCATGCGTCCTCCTCACTGTCCGGGATTTCCCGGAGCGGTGCGTTGCGGATGATGAGGAAGAGAATGAAGCAGACGAATCCGCCGACGATGAAGATCCGGTCGATCATGGTGCACAGAAGGGGTTCCTCCGCCAGTACGGTCAGACATAGCCAGGAACGGAAGTTGATGACGGCGTGTGCCGCGATGGGAACCCACAGACGTCCGGTGTTTTCCATGAGATAAGCCAGAACAATGCCGCTGCCCAGTGCGTAGATCATGCCTGCTACGGTCTGATGGGCAATGGCGAACATCACGGTCTGTGCCAGGCAGCCGAAGATGGGGTTCATCTGCCGCAGCTCTCCGTAGAACAGTCCCCGGAAGATATATTCCTCCGCGATGGGATGGATGAGAACGAGGGACAGGAAAGAGAGCAGGCTGCGGTGTGGGACGGCGCCGGACGTGTCGAAGGGGACGCTGACCAGAAACATCATGACGATCATGACGGCGACGGCGGCGACGATTCCCAGCAGTCCGTGGAGGGGGTGGGATTTTTTCGGCGGTGCGATGGGTTCGTGTTCCTCTTCCGCGGTCGGCGCGTAGGTTTTCAGCCGGAACAGAAGAACTGCGGCGGCTCCTGCCGGAAGGAAGCACAGAAGCTCCGTGAGGGAAGGCTCCAGGGGCAGATCCAGCCGTCCGGTGAGAATGACCAGAAGCCGCTGGATGAACACGAACAGGATGAAGGGAAACAGGGTATGCAGAAGACGTTTGATGTTGTTGTTTTCCAACGGCGTTCAGTCCTCCTTGAAGTGATGTGTTAACGGTTGTTTACGGAGTGATCCAGAGGGTCAGCATGGACGTATCCATGTATTTTCCCAGATCGTCGATGATGATTTTTCCGTCTTCGATGACGTGGATTTTGATGCACGCGGAGCCTTTTTTGCCGGTTCCGGGGTTTTCCGCGGACAGTGCGATGCTGAAGGCTTCGCTTTTGAGGGCAACGGAATACCGGTCTTCCCAGAAGGGCAGGAGTTCGTTGACAAGGGTGAATTCGGTCTCGGGGGTGATGCCCATGGAGGACACTTCAAAGGTGCCGCTGCGGTTGCCCTTGGCGAGAACGTCATAGGTTCCGGTCAGGTTGAATGCAGCTTTTACACCGGCAGGATCGTCAATGATCCGGATCAGGCCGGGGATTTCCTGACCGGTAGCGGTGGTGAGGGCTTTTTCTGCGGTCCGGGACAGGTCGATGATTTCGCAGCCGCCCAGAAGTGCGGTTTCGGTTCTGTTCAGATAATCCGGGAAATTTTTCCAGCGCACGCCGCCTTCTCGGCATTCCGCGGCGATTTCTGCGATGGTTTCGTCGGGGAGGGATGCGATTCTGGCAAGCACCTGATTCCGTTCCAGATAAAACACACCGAGGGTGCGGAATTGATCGAAATTTGACCAGATGGTGCGTTTGATGGATACAATGTCACGGTTTCTGCGGATGGATGCCATGATTGTAAAATCTCCTGTTTTACGTTTGTTGTTCTGCGTTCTGTATATTATAGCACGGCGCGGATGATTTGTCAATCCCCGTACAGGACGGCGGCGATTTTGTCCACTGCCATGACATGATAGCGGTATACGGAGCTGCGTTCCAGATGGAAGATTTCTTCAATCTCTGAGAACGGATGTTCTTTTATGTAGTGAAGTTCGATGATGTCCCGTTCGGGGCCGCTCAGATGGCTGATGGCCTGTTCCACGGCCTGAATGGTGTTGGAGAGGGTGAGGAGACGGGTACGGGCAACCCGGGATTTCCGGAGGGAGAGATTTTCAATATTGGTCAGACGGGTGCAGTAATCCATGGAGGAGCGGTAGAAGGACAGTTCGGAGAGGAGCTTTTTGGTCATCTTGCGTTTGTACTGTTTCGTCAATTTCAGCGTCATCCTTTCATAAATACTATAATGTTCACTTGATTCCGTTGTTTTTCCGTGGGATTGCGGCCGGAAATCCGACAACGGTGCTGCCGTGCCGGGGATAGCGGAAGGAGGGGCGTTCTTCCGGCGGCCGTGCGATGATGAGACTGCTTTCCACGCAGCTGGTACAGCAGAAGGCGCCGCATATGAGATAGGCGGTATCTCCGTCCCGGATGGGTTCGCGGCAGATTCTGCAGTGATACAGGATTTTCATATGTTCTATAAGATCACCTTCTTCGAGAAAATGTGACAGCAGAAAGAACAAATGTTCCGTGTCGGTATTATAACACAGGAAACGGGGTTTGTCAAGTGGGGCGGAGAATTATAAGAATGCACAGGACGGGCGCGTATTTCGGCAGGGAAATCGTAGGATGCGATATTGTAAAGCCCGGGCGGATGTGATAAAATAACTCATATATGATTATTAGGAAGAGGATCGGAAGAGAGGTAAACACAATGAAAGTCAATCTTCACGCCCACACTGTCCGGTGCCGCCACGCAAGCGGTACCGAACGGGAATACATCGAAAATGCCGTTAAGGCGGGATTCACCCGGTACGGATTTGCCGATCATGCGCCTTATGTGTTCAAAGACGGGTACTACTCCAATTTCCGCATGATGCCGGAACAGCAGGAGGACTACGTGAACACCCTGCTGGCACTGAAGGAGGAGTATAAGGATGTCATTGATATAAAAATCGGATACGAAGCGGAATATTATCCGGAATTTTTCGGGGAATTTCTGAAACTGGCGACCCGGTTTCACGTGGACTACCTGATTCTCGGTCAGCATTTCATGGAAAACGAAATGACCCGGAAGTATTCAGGCATCAGGACCGAGGACGAGGGCTATCTCTGCCAGTATGTGGATCAGTACATCGCGGGCATGAAGACCGGGGTATTCACCTACGGCGCCCATCCGGATCTGGTGCATTTCGTGGGCAGTGACGATATTTTCGACAAACATTACGGACGGCTCATCGAAGCGGCGAAGGAGCTGAAGGTGCCCATGGAAATCAACTTCCTCGGCATCCGGGACCGGAGAACCTATCCTCACGACCGGTTCTTTAAGCTCTGCGGCGAGATCGGGGCTGAGGTCTGCTTCGGCTGCGATGCTCATTCCGCGGATGTTGCCGTGGACGCGGCTTCCGAAGTGAAAGCATTGGAAATGGTGGAACGGTACGGGCTGATTCTCAACGAATCCCCCGAGCTGAGACCCGTTCCCGCATCTTTATAAAAAATCAATTATGAGGTGACAGCATGGACTTTACAATTCTTGACAGACTGGCTCAGCGTGCCGCAGACGATCAGCTTCCCGCATACCGGATTTCCGTGTGGATTGACGGCGAGATCCGGGAAAAGGTGATTACCCCCGCCAACGACTGCAACGATATTTACTCCGCATCCAAGAATTTTATCACCACCGCCTGCGGTTTCTGCATTGACGACGGATACATGGATTACTCCACCACGGTTTGGGATCTGTTCCACGACGAGCGGGAGCTGAATCCCCTCTGGAAGGATGTTACCCTGGAAATGGTGCTGTCCCAGACCATCGGTATTTCCGGGATGTTCCTGGACATCGACACCGAGGATGCCTTCTCCTGGGAAGAGGAGGACTGGCTTGACCGGGTTCTGAATCATCCCTTTGTATACAGGCCCGGCGAAAAGTTTGCTTACTCCGACTCCAATTTCTATCTGGCTTCCCGGATGGCGTCAAAGGCATCGGGGCGCTACGCGGAAGAAATCCTCAACGAGCGTCTGTTTGTGCCCATGAAGATGCAGGGCTGGGCATGGGCGAAGTGTCCCAGGGGTCATGTCATGGGCGGCACAGGTCTGTTCATCCGTACCCGCGACATGGCAAAGCTGGGTGCGCTCTACCTGAACGAAGGCGTATACGAGGGCAGGCGGATTCTTTCCGAAGAATTCTGTTATCATGCCACCCACGCGGTTTCCCATCCCCATGAGGGCAGTGACTACGGTCTGTCCTTCTGGATTCCCAAGAATCACTCCAATCCCCACGGCAGGGACGTTTTCCGGGGCTCCGGGATGCTTAACCAGTCCTTCTGGGTTGACCGGGGCGAAGGATTTGTTGCCGCATGGCATGCCTATGACACAAAGGGCCGAACCAATGACGCCTTTGCGGATGTGCTGATGAATCTGTAACCGCGTACTGAGGTTTCTATGAAGAAAACGAGAAATATCTCCCCCTTTTTAGTGCTGGCGTCGGCTCTGCTGTTTGCATCCGGCGGGTTCTTGCTGAAGCTGGTGTCGTGGCATCCCATGGCGGTCAGTGCGGGACGATCCATGGTGGCGGCGGTGGAAATCCTCTGCTACATGGCAGTCCGGCGGCACAAACCGGTCATCAACAAAGCGGTTCTTCTGGGCGGCGCGGCCATGGGGCTGTCCTCCACGTTCTATGTGCTGGCAAACCGGTTCACGACAGCGGCCAATGCCATTCTGATCCAGTTTACGGCGCCCGTTTTCATTATCCTGTTCATGTGGATTATCTTTAAGGAAAGACCCGGCAAGCTGGACATTGCGGCGACGCTGATTCTCTTTGCGGGCATGGTGCTGTTCTTTCTGGAGAGTCTCTCCGGGGACGGGATGCTGGGCAATTTCATGGCCCTTCTCTCCGGCATCACCTATGCGCTGGTGTTCATGATGAAGAAGTTCGACGGTGCGGATACGGTGTCTTCCGTGTTCTTCGGCTGCATCATTGCATCGGTTCTGGGACTTCCGTGGGTGCTTCAGGAGCCGCAGATTACTCTCCCTTCGGTGGGCGGCATGATTCTCATCGGGCTGTTCCAGTTCGGTCTGCCCTATATCTGCCTGGCGGAAGGTCTGGTGGGAACTCCTCCGGTTGCAGCCTCTCTGATCTCCATGATCGAGCCGGTGCTCAACCCCATTCTGGCGGCAATCATTGTCCACGAACGGCTGGGAACCCTCGCCCTCATCGGTGCGGCGATTGTCATCATCGGTTCGCTGGTTTACAATGTACTGAAAGAATACCTGAAACAGCGGGAGACTGCTGAATCGGGCAAAGAAACGAGTCATCCATGACTTCTGAACAAAAACAAAAGAAAACGCTGGATCTGACCTCCGGCCCCGTTCTGCCCCTCATGCTGCGGTTCTGCCTGCCCATTCTGCTGGGGAACATCCTGCAGCAGTTCTACAACATGGTGGATGCCGCCGTGGTGGGACATTATGTTGGAACCAATGCACTGGCTGCGGTGGGGGCCACGGGTGCGCTGACCTTTCTCATCATCGGATTCGTGGACGGAATGTGCGCGGGATTCTGCATCCCGGCGGCTCAGTCCTTCGGGGCGGGGGATGCCTCCATGCTCCGGCGATGCGTCATGAACATCATCTGGCTGGGGATCTTCTTCTCCGCGGTGCTGACAGCGGTGACATCTCTCTGCCTCGGCGCCATGCTGGATATGATGGACTTCCCGGAGGATATCTGCGGAGATGCGTTCACCTATCTGCGGGTGATTTTCCTGGGGATTCCGGCGACGGTGGCGTACAATACCCAGGCCGGTCTGATGCGCGCCATGGGCAACACGCGGACGCCCCTCCTTGTGCTGATCTGCGCGGCTCTGGTGAACATTGTCCTTGACCTCACTTTCGTCTGCGGACTGAATCTGGGGGTCATGGGTGCGGCAATGGCGACGATTATTTCGCAGATTCTGTCTGCGGCGGTCTGCTTTGTGTACATTTTCCGCAATTACCCCGGACTCCGTGCCCACGGTGCGGACCGCAGATTCAACCGGGCCATTGCGCGGCGCCTTGTGCTGTCGGGACTTCCCATGGCACTGCAGTATTCCATTACCGCCATCGGATCGGTGCTGATCCAGACGGCAGTGAACGGACTGGGCTCCACGGTAGTTGCGGCGGTGACTGCGGCCAATAAGGTGCAGTCCTTTGTGCATCTGCCCTTCTCCACGCTGGGGGTGACTGTGTCCACGTGGTGCGGTCAGAACAACGGTGCCATGGATTACGGCCGCGTGAAAGCAGGTTTTTGGACCGGGATGCGGATCGCCATGGTGTACAGCATTGTCATGGGCGTGGTTATGTTCTTCGGCGGACAGTTCATTTCCCTGATTTTTCTGGATTCGGACGAGCCGAGACTGGCGGAAATTCTCACATACATCCGGGAATTCCTCCGCAAAAACTGCATTCTCTATATTCCCCTCGGTGTGCTGACGGTGTGCCGCTTCTCCCTGCAGGGACTGGAACACGGTGTGGTTGCCATGTTTGCCGGGCTGTTTGAAATGGTCGCCCGGGGACTTGTGGCGCTGACCTTTGCACAGTGGTACGGATTCTCCGCCATCTGCTGGGCCAATCCCGCGGCGTGGATCGGAGCGTGCCTGCTTCTGGTTCCCGCCTGCATCGCGGTATTTCCCAAAGTCCGGGAGACCATTGAAGCAAGACGGAGCGCGCTGGGGCTGAATCAACAATCATCAATAAAAGGATAAACGACATGGAACAGAAAAAGGTACTTCTTACCCTGAAATCCAGACACTGCATCGAGAATCCCGATCTGACCCGCGCGGAGGTTGTCAATGCCTTCGGCGATGTGAAGTGGGAGTCCGATACGGAGGAATTCCTGGACGAATGGGAAGATGACGAATACTACGACGAAGACGACGACTTCGGTGAGGATGCCGGGGATGAAGCTGCGGTGCAGTATCCGAAGAAGCTGACGGAAGAGCTGCAGGCGCGGTTTGACAAGCTCATGGAAGTGATTTTCAACATGGACGACAGCGCAGATGAGGAAGACGACGAATTCTACGTTCTCAGAAGCGAGGCGGTTATGACCCGTACCGTGGAGGGGGAAAGCGAGATCCTGGAAATCACCTACGAGGAAAATCCCACCATGGACGAAACCACGACCACGCTGCGGTTCGATTCCGCCCATCCCGAATCCGTGGTGATCATGCGGAATGGGGGACTGGTGAACACGATCATCTGCGAAAAGGGTGTGCGCCATGTGTCCTACTACTCCCCTGCCGGGATTGTTCTGCCGTTCCCCATTCAGATGACGGTGTATACCCGTTTCTTCGAGGGAGGCCTGACCTTCGATAACGGCGGACACGTGGAAATGGACTATATGACCGCAATGCACGGCCTGGATAAGCAGCGGACAACCATGAAAATCACGGTTGTTCCCCAATAAATTCAATATATTGTGTGAAAAGTATTGACAAGATACTGAATACGGTGTATAATATGCCTGTATTTGGTGAATTGCGACCTTCCTCCGCCCGCCTGCGCATCCGGTGTACAGCTTGATGCACGGCGGGCTTTTTTTATGCTTCCGGGGAGAGAAGTCAAATTATGAAAAAAGTGTAAATTGATCGGAAAAATCTGAAATGGAAATTCCTTACATATGGGGTATCTGCTCCCCGTGTGCCGGGAATTTTTTGCTTTTGTGGGCAGAACGCTCCCTTCCGGCGGAGAAAACAGCAAAAATCCGGTCGAACGATTTGTGAACGAAGCATTGGAAAATCATTGGAAAAAGTTCGGATGACAAACAAATGTTCGGTGTGCTATACTATTGGCACAGCAGAAAGAAAGGAGGGTTCCGGTGAATACGGATAACACAATGGACAAGCGTCAGCAGGATGCGGCCTATGCCATGATCCGTTCGGGCAAACCCATGGATCAGATTCTGAAGGAATTTTCCGTCAGCGACGAGGAATTCACGGAATGGATCCGGGACGGACGGTTTACGGAATATGCCGCGGCTCTGGCAAGAGGATTTGCGGAGGCCAATGCCCCCTATGTATGGACATCCCTGCTCCGGGAGACACAGGAGGGCAGTATTCCGGCGATCAAGCTGTATTTTGAGATCTGGAACAAGAACCGGGGGACGTCAGCCGAATCCGCTGTGGGTCCCTGCAGTTCGCTGACCGCTGTCCGGGAAAAAATCTTCGGCTCCGGGGAGGAAGAATGAACTTCGTCTTCGGAGAACGTCACCGCAGGTACATGAGGCGGGCGTACACTTCGGTGATCAATGTAGCGGAGGGGGCAGTCCGCGCAGGGAAAACCGTGGACAATGTATTCGTGTTCGCGGCGCTGCTGGAAAATGCCCCCGACCGGTTCCATCTTGCAACCGGATCCACGCTGGGGAATGCCAAGATGAACATCGGGGAATGCAACGGGCTGGGACTGGAGCATATTTTCCGTGGACGATGCCGGTGGACGCGGTACCGGGACAACGAGGCTCTCTCGGTGCAGACAAAGGTCGGCGAGAGGATTGTGATTTTTGCCGGAGGAAAGAACGCGGACAGCTACAAGAAAATCCGCGGCAACTCATACGGAATGTGGATCGCCACAGAGATCAATCTTCACGCGGACTCTGCCATCAAGGAGGCGTTCAACCGGCAGCTGGCGGCACGGGACCGGCGGATTTTCTGGGATCTGAACCCGTCCTCCCCCACCTCCTTCATCTATACCGAGTATCTTGACCGGTATGATGCCATGGCGGAGGACAATCCCGGGTACTACAACTACGCCCATTTCACGATTTTCGACAATCCGGTGATCTCGGAGGAGAGAATCCGGGAAATCACGGCGCAGTACGATCCCGCGTCGGTGTGGTACCGGCGGGACATTCTGGGGCAGCGGTGTGCGGCGGAAGGGCTGATTTACCGCACATTTGCAGACGATCCCGGAAAGTTTACGGCCGAAGTGAAGCCGGAGGAGATCGATTTCATCAACATCGGCGTGGACTTCGGCGGCAACCGTTCCCGCACCATCTTTGCGGCGGCGGCATTTCTGCGGCGCGGGGGCATTGCGGCAGTGGATGAGCACGCGGTGGCAGGGGGGAAGGGCGAAATCGATGCACAGCGGATCAACGGGGAATTCGGGCGGTTTCTGGCGGAGCTGCGGAAGAAATACCCCGGAGTGCGTGTGAAATACGTATTTGCGGACAGTGAGGCACAATATCTGATCAACGGGCTGCGGCGATATCTGCAGGAAACGGACAGAACTGTACGGGTCATGGACTGTGCCAAGCGTCCCATTGCGGACCGCATTGCCTTTGTGAATACGCTGATGGCATCGGGGCGCTTTACCCTGACCGGAAACTGCGTGCTTCTGAAAGCCGGACTTGCCTCTGCGGTCTGGGATGAAAAAGCCGACGGTGACAAGCGCCTGGACAACTTCTCCACGGATATCGACATCCTCGACGCCTTCGAGTACGCCGTTGAGCGGTACATGGGGGCGATCCGGTGAAAGGAGTGCGGGATGCAGATGTTGATTGGTTTGGCTGTAATATTTCAGGAGGAACAATGGAACAGGAAATTTTTGAACTGCTGGGCGCGGGGTACAATCCCATGTATGCCGAGATAGCCCGGTGGGATTCGTGGTGGCGCGGACACTGCCGCTCTTTTCACGATTATTACGAACATACGCCATCGGGCGGTGCGGTGAAGCGATCCCTCTACCGCATGAACATGGCGAAGAAAATCTGCGAGGACTGGGCGGCGCTGCTTCTCAACGACCGGTGCGGTTTTCTTGTGGGAGATGAAGCCGGGGATGCCTTCGTGCGCGGTGCATTTGAGGAAAACGATTTCTTCACCCGTGCCAATCAGCTCATAGAACGCGCCTTTGCCGTGGGCACCGGTGCCGTGATTCTGAGAATCCGGGGCGAAAAGGACGGCAGCGGCAGAATGACACCCGTCGGCTCCGGGGTGGAAATGGAATGGGTGGACGGGGGACATATCATTCCCCTCAGCGTGAAGAACGGGGAGATCACCGAAGCAGCCTTCGTCTCCGAAGGGATATACCGCGGGGAACCGTATGTATACGCGGAGAGTCATCGTCTGGAGGCTGACGGATATGTGATCCGGAACGAGTTTTTTACCCGGGAAAACGGAAAGCTGGTGAAGAAGGCGGGCGGCCCCTGTGAGGAGGTGATCCGCACGGGGTCTCCCGTTCCTCTGTTCGCCGTTCTGACGCCCAATATTCTCAATCCGGTGGATCCGGGATGCGGCATGGGGGTATCGGTCTTCCATGATGCCGAGGACTGTCTCCGGGGCGTGGATCTTGCCTTCAACAATTACTGCCGTGACCTGAAGCTGGGCGGCAAGAAGGTGTTCATCAGCCAGTCCCTGGTGAGCCGGGATGAGCACGGAAATGTGTTCACGCCGGACGATGTGGCGCAGCAGCTGTTTGTGACGCTGGGTGACGGGGATTTCAGCGACAATCCCATGATCACGGAGCACAATCCCGATCTGAGAAGTGCGGAAAACGCCGAAGCCGTCCAGTGCCAGCTGAATTATCTGTCCTTCCGGTGCGGTCTGGGATGCCATCACTACGCTTTCTCGGCGTCTGACGGACGTGCCAAGCTGACCGCGACCCAGTACATGGGTGAAAGACAGGATATGCGCCGGAACGCCGTGAAGCATCAGAAGAATGTGGAGCGGTTCCTGCGCCGGGTGATCCGGACTGTGCTGTGGATGGGAAGAAATCTGTACGGCCTTCCCGTGGACTGCGATGCCCCCGTCCGTGTGGTGTTCGATGACACATATTTCTCCGATTCCGACAGCGAGCGCGCAAGGGATCTGACCGAAGTGCAGGCAGGCGTGATGACAGCGGAGGAATTCCGTGAAAAGTGGATCCTCTGATCCCGGAAAGGAGGTGACAATATGGATCTGAAGGAATTGTTCGGGGACGGCAGGCTGAGCTTTGAAGAGCTGATGGTGAAATGCACCGAAGCCGGTGTGGAAGTAGGCGATCTCGGTTCCGTACGCTCCGAGTATGACGGTAAAATCACCGCCATGAAGAAGAATTTTGCTCTGGAGCGCGAACTTGACAGAGCCGGGGTGAAAAACCGTACCCTCATGGAAAAGGTACTGGATCAGGAAAAGATCACGGTGGATGAGGAGGGTGTGCACGGCATCGCGGAGCAGATCACGGCACTGAGGGAATCCGATCCCTATCTGTTTGAAGCGGGATCCGCTTCCGCAGCCGCACCGGTGCCCGTCAGATGGGGCGCATCCCACGGCAGGGACGTCCCCGATACGGACAGCATGGATGACGCCGAATACTACCGCACTGTGCGGAAAATGAAGTGAACCCCCGGCTCTGTACGGCTGAAGGGTTCGCCGATGAAACACAAAACAAAATTTTATCCGACAGAAAGGAACAATACCTATGGCAAAGTTTGATATTTCCGTGAAGCAGATTGCAAGAGAGACTCTTCCGAGACTGATTGACAATCTGGTATTTCCCAATCTCGTTTACAAGGAGAACATCGACGGCGGTGCGGCTTCCAAGCAGGGCGACACCGTATCCGTCAGATGCCCCGTCTTCCTGCAGGCGGCGGAGTTTGACAAGTCCAGCGGCGTGACTCCCCAGAATATGCAGAAGAACACCGTTGACGTTCAGCTCAACCATCTGGCGACCGTGGATATGCAGGTGGATGCCATCGAGGCTGCCTGCGACTTTGATTCCATCGTGAAGCTGTTCATTGAGCCTGCCGCTGCCGCACTGGCGGAAAAGATCAATGCGGAAGGTCTGGAGCTGTACCGCGACATTCCCTATATGGCAGGTGCCGCCGGTACTCTGCCCGTTGGTCTGGATGCCCTGGCCAATGCATCCTGCATCCTGGATGAAAACCGCGTTCCCGCAGGCAAAAGATGCGCGGTGTGGTCTCCCAGAGCTACCGCGGCACTGAAGCAGATTCCCGCACTGGTCAATGCGGAAAAGTCCGGCTCCTCTGCGGCTCTCCGCACCGGCTCCATCGGCAAGGTGTTCGGCATCGAAAACTATATGTCCCAGGCGGTATGCAAGCATGAGCCTTCCTTCACCGGTACGCTCACCCTCACCGCCAATGCGGATCAGGCGGATGCGGTTATGCTCAAGGCTTCCGCGGCAGGCACTCTCAGGCACGGCGACCTCCTGAAGATCGGCTCCCAGACCGTCACTGTGAAGGAGGACACCGCAGTTTCCGCTTCTGCCGGTACTGCCGTGAAGGTTTCTCCCGCAGTGACCGCAGTGACTTCCGATACCGTGGAAGTGATCGGCGCACATGACGCAAATCTGGTGTTCCATCCCGATGCGTTTGCGTTCATCACCAGACCCCTGCAGGCTCCTGCCGGTGTGGAATCCTATGTGACCACTTACAACGGCATTTCCCTCCGTGTGGTCAGAGGCTACGATATGCAGTACAAGCGCGAAATGCTGTCCATGGATGTGCTGTATGCATTCGAGACCATCTATCCCGAGCTGGCTGTCCGCTATCTGACCTGATGAAAGGATGTGCGGAAGATGAGCGATATCAATACCGCTGTCAGCCGTCTTCTCTCCCTCATTTTTCCCGTGGGGGAGAAGGGTATGACAGCGGAACAGAAAGCTGCTCTGGCCGAAGCTGCGGAACTGCAGGCGAAGTTTGAGGAAGACGGGGAAGATGCGGCGGTGAAAAGCAGATCCGTCGGGGATGTGAGCGTCACATACGCCGATGCCGGGAACGGTATGACGGCGGGCGGCCGCAGAATCTCCCCCGATGCGGCGGCGGTGCTCCGGAATGCCGGGCTGCTGTGCAGGTGGGTGTGATATGAAAGATTTTCTCAGGGAAAGCGTTCTTTACCGGCAGTTTTCCGGTGACAGCGGATGCGATGCCGTGTATACCGACTACCGCCTGGACGGGGTTCTGGTGCGCGAAATCTTCGCCGCGGATCCCGACATGACCGAGGACGGAACCACGATTCTCTACTTCTTCCCGGGAAAAAGCCGCTGTACCGATGCCGGCGGAGGGGTGTGCGGTATGCCGTATCCCAAGTACGGGGATCTTGCCGTGCTCCGGGACGGAACGGAAAACAGCCGGGTTCTCCGGGTGGCGGAAGCGGGCTATTTCGCCGGCGGAGAAGGGCTGGGGCATATCCGCCTGAAGCTGAGGTGACTATGATCCGGATAACAGCGGACTGGAAAATGCCCATGATCCGGGCGAATCTGGAAAAACGGCTGCCGGATGCCTGCCGGGAACTGGAAAAAGCGGTGCTGAAATCCTGCGAACCCTATGTTCCCTACCGTACCGGGAAACTGTTCCGGTCGGGGCATCCCTCGGGCAGCGGCACCGGAGGCTCGGTCACATGGTCCGCTTCCTATGCGTCGGAATGCTATTACGCAAGGCGAAGCTTCGGGAAGAGGGTTCACCCTCATGCCACGGCCCGGTGGTTTGAGGCGGCAAAAGCGGCGGATCTTGAGAACTGGCGCCGGACTGCGGCATCGGTTCTGATCCCCGGAAACGAAAGGAGCGGATCGGATGGATCTGATGGATGAAAACAGAATCCCGGAGGCTCTCTGCGCGTATTTCAACGAAGGGGACATGGGGATTGTGCTGGTTCCGGAAACATGGCGCGAGGACTGCGGATCCCTTTGGCTCACCGGCGGCGGAGGCGTGGAAAAGGCTTACGTGGACGGAACAAAAATTATCGGGGTGCCCTTTGAAATCCGGGTGCGGTGCCGGGGACGGTCCGTGGGCGACAGACTGGATGTGATTGCCCTGTTCGGGAGAATCTCGGAAAGAATCCGGTGCTGTCCCATGGGTGAGGACTGCCGGATCAGCGTGTCATCGGGGGCATCCAAATCGGCAATCTACGACAACGGTGAGGAAGAATACCGGGGTGCGTACGTGCTGAAATACAGAAAATCATAAAGGAGAAGCAGAATGGCTATTGTAAAAAGAGCGGACAGACAGCATTACATGAACACCGGAAGCGCGGCACAGCCGGTCTGGACTCTCATCGGGGAGGGCTTCACCTCCTTCACGGAGTCCAAGAACGCGGTCAGCTACCAGAGACGGTACATCCACGAGATTACCAAGAGAACCGATGTGACCGGATATGCGCCGGTGATCGACTACGAATTCGAGGTGTACAGCGGCAATCCCGCCATCGAAAAGATCCGTCAGATCACCGATCACGAGCTGGTGGGTGAGGATGCGAGAGTGGAGATTCTCTGCGTGGATCTCTTTGATGAAACCGAAACCTCCGGTGTGTACCGCGCCGTCAGACGATCCTACTCCGTGATTCCCGACGAATGCGGAGAGGGCACGGATGCACTGGTCTACACCGGAACCATGAAGGCGGTGGGCGATCTTGTGACGGGCACCTTCGTCAGATCCACCGGAACCTTTACTGCGTAAACAATCACTGAAACAATCGGAAGGAGAATGGGTATGGAACACATCTGGAACATCGGCGGGCGGGAATATTTCTTCGACGTCAGCGAAAGCGAAACCATGAACAGGCTCAACGGCGCACTGGCCTCTCTCTGCGAGGACTGCACGCAGCCGGAAGGAAAGGAAGCCGGGGATACCATCCGTCACCACTGTACCATGATCGGCAGATTCTTCGACAGCATCTTCGGGGAAGGCGCGGGCCGGGACATCTGCGGAGAACGGCTGTCCGCTGAGGTATACACCATGCGGTATGTGGATTTCATTGTCTTTGTAAACCGTCAGGTGGAGGCGTTCTCTGCCATGTGCCGGGAAATCGAGGACAAGTATCTGGGCACTCTGGAAAACATTGCATCGGCATAAGAGATGCATTTTCTGACAAACGGTCTGCCTGCGGAGATTACGGCCGGAGGGAAAACCTATCCGGTATGCTGTGATTTCCGCCGGTGGATTCTGATTACAAAGCTGTTCGGGGAGGAGTGCCTGCCTGCGGACAGAAAACTGCACCTTGCCGCCCGGATTGCGGGAATCCCGGACACCGCGGAACAAAACGGGGAACTGGCAGAGGGGATCATTTCTTTTGCTTCCTGCGGCAGTGTCAGCCGGGGAGAGGGAGGGGATCCCGTGTTCGATTTTGATGCGGACGGGGATGCCATTTTCGCCGGATTTCTGCAGACCTACGGCATCGATCTGACACAATCGTCCATGCACTGGTGGAAATTCAATGCCCTTCTGAAGCAGCTGCCGCCGGAAACGGAATTCATGCGGCGCGTTGAGCTGCGGACAATGGATGTGAGCCGGATTGAGGACGATGGAATGCGGAAGAAGCTGCGGCGTCTGAAGGCAAGGGTGCGGCTGACACGGAACAACAGCAATCAGCAAAAGGAGGAATGAACAATGGCAGACGGATCGGTAGTGATCGGCGTACAGCTGGATACGGCGGCATTTGCGGCATCGGCGGTACGGCTGGAAAATCAGATCATGTCGCTGGGAACACGGCTGAACACGGCGCTTACCTCCTCTCTCGCCGGTGCGGGGGTGGGGGACGGCATGACGGGCGCCTTCATGGGAATCACCAATGCGGCGTCATCCATGGCGCAGAATCTGAGCAGCATTATCCGCACCGCGGCATCGGAGGCTGTCAGCGCCTTCATCGGTGCCGGATGGACGGAAGCGGGCAGTACGGCGGCATCATCCCTGTCGGAAGGCTTCCGGATCGGCAGCGGCGGCATGGTCAGTGCGGTAAGGGATGCTGCGGAGACGGCAAGAGCCGCATTTGACACCGGAACCTGGTCGGGAATCGGATACAACATGATGAGCGGTGTTGCGGAAGGGGTGCGAGCGGCAGGTGCGGAAGTGGTGGCGGCAATCCGTGCGGTTTCCCAGCAGACGGAAAACGCCGTGAAGGATCACTTCAAAATCAATTCCCCGTCCGTGCTGATGCGGGATGAGGTTGGCGTGATGCTGTCCCGGGGGATCGCGGAGGGCATCACCGGCGGCGCTTCCTTCATCGGCAGTGCGGTGGATTCGGTATACCGGGGAACGAAGGAAAAGCTGACTCCCGGAGGCGGCGGATCGGTTACCCAGAATATTTACCTGCGTGACAGCGACACCTCCCACTATCAGACCGCAAGGCGGATCAAGAGAGAAAGCGAGGCGGCGATGAGACTGTGAACACCTATCGGATTGTGTATAAAAGCGGCGGAAAGCGTCTGGAAATTGCACCGGACGGGGACTGCAGACTGGTGGAAGGAGGGCTTCACGGCTTCGGCTGTACGGGATTCGACGTAAAAATCCAGCCCTATGCCTCCACCAACGGGGGATATGTGCAGACACGGCGTTTTGCGGAGCGCGAGCTGTCCGTGACCTTTGAAATCGCCGCATTCGGAGAAAAGGCGCGGCAGATCCGGCGGAAAATCATCTCCATGCTTTCACCGGACGGCGGTGAGCTGGATGTGACCCTGGACGGCGTGGAGCGCACCATTGATGTGATTCCGGCGGATGAGCAGGAGTTTGTGCAGGATACGTTTTCCGACTGCATGGAAGTGACTCTGCATTTTGCGGCGCCGGCTGTGTTCTTCCGGGATCGTACGGAGAAAAAGGTGCAGTTCCGGGATGCCGCACCCATGCTCACCTTTCCCATGAATTTCATGGCAGGCGCCGGTACGGTTTCCGGGATGTACCGGACCACGGATACCGCAATGGCGGAAAATCCGGGGGATACCGAATGCGGCATTTCGGCAGTGATCCGTGCCGCCGGGGGAGAAGTGGTGAATCCCGGGCTGAAGTGCGGCGACAGATTCATCCGCTGTCCCCTGACCCTCGGCGACGGGGATGAGCTGGTCATTGACACCGGACTGCGGAAGAAGAGCATCACACTGAACGGTGTGCGCTGCTTCACCTTTGACCGGGACAGCACCTCTTCAGTCTGCCCGCCGGTGTGACACAGCTTTCGGTCACCTGCGACAGCGGCGGCGAATACGTGGATTGTCAGATCGAGTATGTGCCGGTGTACTACGGAATGTGAGGACGGTATGACGGAACTGTATTTTCTTGACAGTAATTTCAGGATCATGGAAGGACCCGTGGAGGATATGACCTCCGTGGTATGGTCCGAACGGTATTTTGAGCCGGGCATCTTCACTTTCCATTTTCCCAGGGAGCTGATGAAGCGGATTGCCGGAGCTTCCTATGTACGGAGCGGAACAAATTCCTCCGGTGAGGTGTTCTGCGGCAGAATCGAGTATCTCCGTGCGGATACCGACGGGGACTGCGAGATGGGCGGACGTTTTCTGGAGTGCCTCCTTGAGGATCGGGTTCTCGCAGGAAAAGCCGGATATTCCGGAACGGTGACGGAGGCGGTTCTCAGGGCGGCGGAAGAAAATCTCAGGCAGTCCCCGGTTGTATTGTGCGCGGAGCAGGCTCGGCTGAGTGATCCGGTTACCCTCACATCCGCATGGGAAACCCTTGGGGATTGGATATACGCCACCCTCAGACCTTATGGGGCATCTTTCCGGGTGACGCTCAACAGAGACGGCGTTCCCGAATTCCGCATTGTACAGGGAAAGACCCTGCCCGGCGTGATTTTTTCCGCATCCTTCGGCAATATCTTTTCCATTGAATCAAAGCGCGACAGCGGCGGCATGAAAAACGCCGTGTACGTGGAGGGAAAGGACGGAACCGTGGTGAGGGCGGATCTCTCGAACGGCGGCGAAGTCCGTGAAATGTACGCAAAGGCAGCGGATGTGGATCCCGATGCATTTGGGACGGAAGCGGAGTACATCGATGCCCTGACGCGCCGGGGCGGTGAAATTCTGGCAAAGCACGCCGGGAATGCTTCCGTCAGTGCGGAGATTGACGGGGATGCGCTTCCGGTTTACGGTACGGACTACCGGCTGGGGGATGTGTGCGATGTGGTGGATGAAGAGCTGGGAATCCGGGTGGCTCTCCGTCTGGTGCAGGTGGACCGGGTTACGGAAAACGGCAGGACAGCGGTCTATCCGGTGTTCGGCTGATGATTACAGGAGGTAATAAATGGCAGATATCAGTACAGCGGTCTGCGGAGGGATGTTCGATTCCACCTCCGTTGAGGAGACCGTAAACGGCTTTCCCCGCGGCAACAAGGCGGTGGATGCGGCGTTTTTCGCAAAAATGATCGAAAGCTTCTACCGGGACGGGGTTCTGGGGGACAGCTTCGGGATCACACCGGCCGGCGGAATGGCGGTGACGGTCGGGGCAGGCATCGGCTGGATCCGCGGCTATATGGCGTGGCTGAAGGAAAATCTCACCCTGACCCTTACCCCGGGCTCCTGGAAGATTCTCCTCCGTCTCAATCTTGCCGTGGGTGAATTCACCGTTACGGCAACCGAAGGGGATGCGGTGAATACGGAGCTGATCCGGGATCTTGTTCTGGGTGAAATCACACTTCCTGCCAATGTGTCGGAAATCACGGCGGCGATGATTGCGGATACCCGGACCGACCGCGTCAAATGCGGCATTGTCACCAGTACCGTGGACGCCCTCAGTGCGGTGGAAACGGCTCAGAATGCCAATTCTCTGGGCGGCGTACCGGCGGACGGATACCTGAAGCGATCCGGCGGCATTATGACCGGATCTCTGACGGCTGCGAAGGACAATACCGGGAAGCTGACAGTGCGCAACATCGGCTACGGCAGTGAGCTTCCCGATACCCTCGCCGACGGGGACTTGTTCATTCTTCTTCAGTGAGGTGAGCCATGCAGCTTCTTTATCGCTCCATTGACTCCCTCACCGTGGGCGGCGTGACCTTTATTCTCAGAATCAGTACCGACGGAGAAACTCTGCGGGTGGAATTCGATCAGAACCCCAGATCCTATGCTCCTGAAAGCCTGTATGATGTGACGGTATATTACGGCAATACGCAGCAGACTGCGGCCGTTGGTGCAAGAAACAGCGGATCGGTCACATTCCCCTATGACGGCGGGATTTCAAAGATTACGCTGGACGGCGCAGCGGTGGCATACGGCGGCACCTCCCTCGGAAATACCGCATCCTTCTCATGGGGGACCGGGTACGGAAATCCTCTGCCCACGGCGGATTTTCTCCCGGACGGTCCCCAGCGTGTCAGCAACAATGCCGTGAAGTGTACGGTATACGCGCCTGAAGGCAAATACCCTGCCATTCTCGGTATCTGGGCAAACCGGTATTACACGGTACAGGGCTGGCAGGTACAGCAGGCGCTGACACTGGAGGAAAAGTACGGCGGCAATGCGTGGCATCTGCTGGAATCCCCCTATGCGACAGGGGATCTGCTCACCTACACCTATGTTGTTGCGTATTACGGCACTGCGGAATCCGCCCTGTACCGGGGTTCCGACTACGAGGCAGTGGCGGAGATGATATCCCCGGTTCTGACGGTATCGGACAACGGCGGATATTATGTCCCCTATGACCTGACCTGGACTCCCCCGGTGAGAGGATGCCCGGTACAGGTCACATGGGGCACATTCCTTGACATGAAGGGGATCTTCCAGCTTCAGCGATCCGTGGATGGCGGAGAATGGGAGCTGATTTATGCGGGTGAGTCCAACTGCTTCACCGATACCGCAGGAAACTGGACTACAGCAGCCTACCGGGTTCGCTCCTACAAGGGATACGGCGACTACTACTCCGGATGGGTGGAAGGCGCGGTCACTGAGGTGGGACAGTCCAATCTGTACGTTGGCGTGAACGGTGTTCCGAAGCCGGCATCCGGGGTGTATCTGGGAAAAAACGGTGAGATGGTATCCGTGACTCCCATGATGTACACGGGAAGATAAAAAATTCCCCGGAAACACGGAAGAGATCCGCATAACCGGGGAAAACAGGACATATAATATACCAGAGAAAGAGTCAGGAGCACCGCTCATACCGGATTCAGCGACCGGGTGGGCGGTGTTTCTGTTTATGAGATGCAGAGAACGGTGCAGACAATCAGCAGCAGGGATAACCCCGCAACGCCGAGGATGTCTTTTTTTGCCTCATCCTTTTCGCCGGCGAGGTACACGTTGGTGCCGTCTGAGGGATCCCGGAACAAGTGAACCTCCATGCCGACACCGTATTTGTCATAGGTATAATTATGCGCGGGAGTGTAGAAATCCGTATGCTCCTCCCCGTCCCGTCCGATATAGGTGTAGCGGATGACAGGTGAGAAACGTGAGCCGGAACGTCCCCGGGATACTTCGTTCAGGGAAGATACCTGCCCCGGAATCAGGTCGGTACAGGTACGGACACGCCGGAGAAAGCGGATTTCCTTCACTGCCACCCAGATGACGAATGGGATGACGAGAATCAGCAGAATGGGCATCGCTTCCGGCGGCATCCGTGTTCTCAGAAGCACATCCATTTTATTTCTTTACCTCAAAGGCGGAGAGAATGGTCACGTCTTCCTTCACGAGGTAGCGTACCGTAATGGTGTCGCCTTCCTCGATGAAGAGAAGCTTTTCGTCAAAGGAGGTACGGAATACGCCCTTGTCGGACTTGAGATAAACTACGGTTTCGCCCGCCTGGGTGATGTAGAGAATTTCGTCCACGGTGATGTCCTCGGAGGTCAGGGCATCGCTGGGAACGGATCCGGCAGGTGCGGCGATTGCGGCCTTGTAGCGGCGGAATACGTCTTCCTGGGTATCACTGGTCACAACGATGTTGTAATTCTTAACATTGACCATGGAGTACATCTTCACGATGCCCGATGCGTCCTTCAGCACCATGATATAGGTGGCTTCTCCGTTGACATTGATGAGGGACGGGAAGGATGCGGAGTACCGGTACTGCTGTACGGAGCCTTCCGCGGCTGCCATTGCGGAGTATTCTTCGGCACCGGGCACGCTGAAGAACTTGTATTCTCCGGTGCGGCTGTTGGCGAGAATGAAGCCGATGTTTGCTTCGTCCCCTGCCGTGGAGGTAACGCCGGTGAAGATGTAAACGTCATTGCCGATGATCTTGTAGCCGAAGTCGTCGGTGGTGACTACGCAGTTGGTCTGGCTGAAGGCGGAGTTGAGATAACCGCCCCGGAGCATGCCGTACCAGTCGTATTTCTGGCAGACCAGGGTGCCGTAGTAGACGATGTCGATCCAGTCGGGGGATTCGGAAGGGATGTATTCGGCACTCTCCCCGGTGCAGGCATCGAGGATGATGACGGTGTCAACGTCCATGGCGCCGAACAGACCGGCGTTGGGCTTCATGGTTGCCGCTACCCAGTAGGGACGGCCGTTGTCATCCACTTCAAAGGAAACATTGCCGAAGATTCTGGTGGGATAGGCAAAACGCAGGGCGCGCATCAGATCCTTGCCGAAATACGCGGAGGGGCTGTAGCGGATGTAGTCCCCGCCCAGACGGACGAATTCCGCTTCAAAATTCACGGTGTCCACCTTGACGTAGCCGGGAATGCCCGCGCTCTTGTTGCTGAGCCACTTGAAGAAGGATGCGTATTCCAGAGGAGCCAGCTTGTAGGGATGAGCAACGCCCGTGGAAGGATTGCGGATGGCGATCTGGGTGTACGCAGAGGAAACCTCATACTGAGACACCAGATCGGAGAGGGTACCGAGGGTTCTTGCACCGATGATGCGCGCAGAGGGGGTATCCATGAGGGCGATATCGGTGACATATTCGGTTTCCGCGATCTCGGAGGCAAAGTCCGCGTCCTGTACATCAATGAGGGTGGAGTAGGTCTTGGCCCGGAAAATCTGGGAGCCGATGATGGAGCCGATTACGAGGAATGCGATGACGGCGACGGTGAAAATGATCTGAATCTTCGGGAAACGCCGCTTTTTCAGACCGATGGAGGCCTCCAGATCAATTGCACCCGAGGGCATTTTTACCACTTCGGGGAAAGCGTTGCCGAGGAGGCCGATGACCCAGTAGGAGACAAATACAACGGCATCAAGGAAGAAGAAGAATGTCCAGAACTCCATGGAGTAAATGGAGATGGGGGGCAGAGTCACATAGTACACGATGCCGATCAGGAGAAGAACGGCGAGGATGTACACGAGAATGGAGACAGCACGTTTTTTCATACGATAGTCCTTTCACAGAATCATAGTTGGTATCAAATTGATTGACGGTCATCTGACCGCATTATAGCATGAGAATGGGGACACTGTCAATGCTTCGAGATCAGATTTCATCAAAATTTAATCTTGGGCATTACGTGTTCTTTTTCAATAAAAATCTATTTCCGTCAGGAAATATACCCCAACTCACCGCAGGTGAATTTCACTGCGAAGCAATTTCACTTTCCGCAGGAAAATTTCACACCGCGCAGCGGTATTTCACTTTTCCAGCCCCAGCTTGCCCCGGAGGTACCTGCCGGTGTAGGAGCCTTCCGCCATGGCAACTTCCTCGGGGGTACCTTCGGCAACAATCGTACCGCCGCCCGCCCCGCCTTCGGGACCCAGGTCAATGATGTGGTCGGCACACTTGATGACATCCAGATTGTGCTCGATGACGACGACAGTGTTGCCGCCCGCCACCAGCTGATCCAGAATAGCGATAAGCTTTTCCGCATCGGCGGAGTGAAGCCCCGTGGTAGGCTCGTCCAGGACGTAGAGGGTCTTGCCCGTGGATCGCCGGGACAGCTCGGTAGCCAGCTTCACGCGCTGTGCTTCGCCGCCGGAGAGGGTTGTGGAAGACTGACCGATCTTGATGTAGCCCAGTCCCACGTCGCAGAGGAGCTTCAGGCGGTTGGCGATCTTCGGAATGTCCCGGAAGAATTCCGCACCTTCCTCCGCGGTCATTTCCAGAACGTCCGCGATGCTCTTTTCCTTGTATTTCACTTCCAGGGTTTCACGGTTGTACCGCTTGCCCTTGCACACGTCGCAGGTTACATACACATCGGGGAGGAAGTGCATTTCGATTTTCTTCACGCCGTCCCCTTCGCAGGCTTCGCACCGTCCGCCCTTCACGTTGAAGGAGAAGCGGCCGCTGCTGTAGCCCCGCATCTTGGAGCCGGGGGTGGAGGCGAACAGGCTGCGGATATCCGTGAACAGCCCGGTGTAGGTGGCGGGATTGGATCGCGGAGTACGCCCGATGGGGCTCTGATCGATGGCGATGATCTTGTCCAGATGTTCGATGCCGTCGATGCGTTCGTGTGCACCGGGGTAGGTAACGGCACGCATCAGCTTCTTGGCAAGAGTGCGGTAGAGGATGGCGTTGATGAGGGAGGATTTGCCCGATCCGGACACGCCCGTGACGCACACGAAGCAGCCGAGAGGGATATCCACATTGATGTTTTTCAGATTGTTTTCCTTTGCGCCCACGATGGTGAGCTTGTTTCCGTTTCCGGCACGTCTCACCTGAGGCACCGCGATTTTCCGCCGTCCGCTGAGGAAGTCCCCGGTGATGGACTTTGTATTGGCGGCAACTTCGGCGGGAGTGCCCACTGCCACAACTTCACCGCCGTGGATGCCGGCCGCCGGACCGATGTCAATGATGTAGTCGGCCTCTTCCATGGTTTCTTCGTCGTGCTCCACTACGATCACGGAGTTGCCCAGATCCCGGAGGTTTTTCAGAGTGGCGATGAGCTTGCCGTTGTCCCGCTGGTGCAGACCGATGGACGGCTCGTCAAGGATGTACAGAACCCCGGCAAGAGAGGAGCCGATCTGGGTGGCAAGGCGGATTCTCTGTGCTTCGCCGCCGGAGAGGGTAGCGGATTTCCGTGCCAGATTCAGGTATTCCAGACCGACGGCGACCAGGAATCCCAGACGGCTTTTCAGCTCCTTGAGAATTTCCCGTGCAACGACCATTTCCGTTTCGGTGAAGTCCAGATTTTTCACAAATTCCAGCGAATCCGCCACGGACATGGTGCAGAACTCATGGATGTTCTTTCCGCCAACGGTGACGCCCAGTGCATCGGGATTCAGCTTGGCACCGTGGCAGTCGGGGCAGTCGTGGTCGGTGAGGAACTGTTCGTAGTATTCATGCTCCCATGCACCGGGCTGAGCGCGGTCTTCGATCATTTTCAGAATGCCCTGATACACCAGGGTCTGGGTCTGACTGCGGGCGCCGAAGCGGCGGGTGACGGTCATCTGCTCGGGGGAGCCGTACAGGAGGACATCCCACGCCTTTTTCGGATAGTCGCAGAGGGGGGTATCCAGTGACACGCCGTATTTTTCGATAGCCTGGCCGATGAGGGGACCGTTCCAGCTGTCGTCGGTGAGGGTTTTGAATCCGTTGACGGCGATGGCGCCTTCGGTGAGGGACAGGCTGCGGTCGGGGATGATCTTATCGGGATCCACGGAGCGCAGAACCCCAAGACCGGTACAGGTGGGGCAGGCTCCGAAGGGATTGTTGAAGGAGAACATTCTGGGTTCCAGCTCGCCGAAGGAGATTCCGTGCTCGGGACAGGCGTAATTGGTGGAAAATTCGGTTTCCACGGGATCGCCTGACCGGGGTACGGTGACCATGATGACGGAGCCGTCGGATTCTCTCAGTGCGCATTCCACGGAGTCGGTGAGGCGGCTGCGGAGATCGGGCTTCATGACAAGGCGGTCGATGACAAGCTCCACGGTGTGGCGGAGGTTCTTGTCCAGCTCGATGTCCTCGGTGAGATCGTACAGGATGCCGTCGATGCGGGCGCGGACATAGCCGTTCTTTCTGGCATCGGCGAGGATTTTCTCCTGACGTCCCTTCTTGCCCCGGACAACGGGGGAGAGAATCATGAACCGCTCACCTTCGGGGAACGCCATGATTTTATCGATGATGACATCCACGGAGGTCTGGCGGATTTCACGTCCGCACACGGGACAGTGGGGCACGCCCAGTCTGGCGTAGAGAAGCCGCAGGTAGTCGTAGATTTCGGTGACGGTGCCCACAGTGGAGCGGGGGTTTTTTGATGTGGTTTTCTGGTCGATGGAGATAGCGGGGGACAGACCCTCAATGGAGTCCACGTCGGGCTTGTCCAGCTGACCGATGAACATCCGGGCATAGGAGGACAGGGATTCCACGAATCTTCTGTGACCTTCGGCGTAGACGGTATCGAAGGCGAGGGAGGATTTCCCGGATCCGGACAGCCCGGTGATGACGACCAGCTTATCTCTGGGGATATCCACGTCGATGTTTTTCAGGTTGTTCATGCGTGCTCCGCGGACGGAGATGTATTCTGGCATACAGGTTTGCACCTTTCTGATTGTTACTGTGAGTTAGCTTACAGCGGGTTGTTTCGGCTGAAGCCGCTTGATGATTCGGGTAAAAAGGCTTACGCCTTTTAGATTTCGTTTTTATGTCCTGCGCGGACGGCGCACAAGGATCCTCAAGCCGGACCCTTGTGAATCCCGGCTCCAACGAACCTGCGGTTCTTTGGATTCTCCCTTTTGCCTCCGGCGGGTACCACTGTAACTTTGATTTATAGTGAACTCAATACGGATTGGATAGGTTTGGATTCCTCCTGGGCTTCAGCCCTGCCGGCGGCGAGACGTGATTGATTCGGGCACCGGCTGATAAACGGAACAGCCTTATTATCTATTATCTATTCCATATTATCTCTTATCTTAGCCGAAGGCGCTTACAGTTCTCCTTCAAATACACGCTTCAGGATTTCGTCATCCCGCAGTTTGTCTTCCCGGTAGGCTTTGCGGAGAAGCTCGGAGGGGATGTATTCGTCGTATTTTTCGAAGACGGGAGCTTCGGCGGGACCGATGAGTGCGTCAAGGTCGATTCCGTTTTCGGCGATTTTTCCGGTAATCATCCGCATCATGTCGTCGCCCCGTCCGCCTTCCAGCTTGAAGGTCATGAAGTAGCATCCTTCAAAATCCATCCCGGTCAGCTTGAAATGACCGGCATTGCGGACAAGGTACCGGCGGAGGGTGCGGAAGGATCTGGTACCCAGCCACGGGAACAGCGCCCATGTATAACCGCCAAGAGGGAGGATGCAGGATTCGGTCAGACCGGTATTTCTGGCAACGGCGCGCGCGACCCGGAGTCTGGCAAGTGCACCTTCTCTCAGGTAGGGGTATTCGGTGTCCTCTCTCAGTACCTGACGCATTCTCTCGAGGATTCTCGTGTGGACTTCGCCGTAGTCGCCGGGCCAGCTGATCTCCATTTTGCCCCGCACGGGCTTGACGTAGATGAGGTGCCGGGGGATATCCAGCTCTTCCACTTCCCATACCCGTCCGGCGAGAGCAAAACGGTCGCCCACCGGGGGAGGTGTGGTGATGACGCCGATTTCATCCGATTCGCACCGCACGGTGTAGTCCTCGGTGTCCTTGAAAACGGCGTAGAATTTAAAGGAATTCACCAGCTTCTCGCCGCGCAGTCCTACGATCAGCTCCCGTTCGTCGGTCATTTCCAGCCAGTCGTTGTTGACCATGGAAAGCAGGAGGGTTTTGTAGTCCCCGGCTTCGATGGCTTCAAAGGGCGGGAGGGACAGAACCTTTTTCGCCAGTTCCGCGGCTGTGATGGCACCGGAGGAGGCGACTGTGGACAGAGTCTGCTGGAACAGGAGGGAGAAAGGGCATTTGCGGAGGAAGGGCGGCTCGATGAAGCGTTCTTCAATGTACAGCTGCACAATGGCGATGGCTTTCAGAAGCTCCCACGGAATCAGCTGGGGCAGGGGCGTGTTGGGCAGGGGATTTTCCTCCCGGAATACCATCATCATCTCCGGCGGATCTCCCCGTCTTCCGGATCTTCCCAGTCTCTGCAGGAAGGACGACACCGTGTTGGGGGATCCCTGCTGAATGATGCGCTCCAGGCGTCCGATGTCGATGCCAAGCTCCATGGTGACGGTGGCACAGGCAACGGCCTGAATTTCGTCGTCCTTCATTTTCAGCTCGGCTTCTTCCCGGATGCTGGCGGACAGGAACCCGTGATGGATCAGGAACACGTCCGGTTCGTTCCGGTATTCGGCAATTTCCCGCAGTGTGGCGCAGATGTACTCGGTTTCCTCCCGGGAATTGGAGAAGACGATGGCCTTTTTGCCCTTGGTGGCTTCGTAGATGTATTCGTATCCCGGATCAAGGGACATGGTTTCGCTTCGTTTGTTTTCGGTGGGGGTGACGGCTTCGGCAACGTCCTTGTCCACGATGTAGAACTGCTCCATGCCCAGCCGCCATTTGATTTTCGCCGGGGGAATGGCGGGGATCGTGGTGTCCCGTCCGCTTCCCGCACCCAGCCAGTCGGCGGCCTTGTCCATGTCCCCGAGGGTGGCGGACAGACCGATTCTGCGGGGGGATACCCCGGTTTTCTGGCGCAGACGTGCCAGCTGGCAGATGATCTGGTTGCCCCGGTCACTTCCCGTCAGGGTGTGGATCTCGTCGATGACCACGTATCTCAGATCCCCGAACAGGCGGATCAGGTCGGAGGAGCGGGTGATGAGCATGGCTTCCAGGGATTCCGGCGTGATCTGCAGGATACCCCGGGGATTTTTCAGTGCCTTCTGCTTGTGGGAGGCGGCAACGTCCCCATGCCAGTGATAGACCGGGATGCCCGTCTCCAGACACAGCTCGGAGATGCGCCCGAACTGATCGTTGATGAGGGATTTCAGGGGTGCGATATAGATGGCGCCGATGGATCGGGGCATATCGTCGTAGAATTCCGACAGGATGGGGAAGAAGGCCGCCTCCGTTTTGCCCGATGCGGTCTGGGAGGGCAGGAGAAGGTTGCAGTCGGAGCCGAAAATGATCTCAGCTGCCGCTACCTGCACAGGGGAGAGGGCTTCCCAGCCGTGGGAGTAGATGAATTCCCGGATGAAGGGGGAATATTGCTCAAATATGGACATACAAAGCCTCCGTGAGAGGAACGAAAGAATAAAGAATAGAGAAGAAAGAATAAATAAGAAATATGAGTGCAGGGTATTCGCTCGGACGATAGCCGGATCACTCAGAACTCGATATCGTCCAGTGTAATCTTCGCCTTCTGCGGTACCGGATTTCCTTCGCCGGCGGGATTGGGGGTACCGGCGGGCATGGGAGCGGCATCGTCGTCGGCTTCGTCCACGTTGGATGCCACGGAGGAGCGCACCACGGCGCCGGCGATATCGGCGAAGGTTTTTTCGGTGTTTGTGTACAGCAGATCCAGCAGGGTCACGAAATCCCGGATGATTTCACGGGGTGTGATCATCTTGTCCGCACCCTCCCGGCTCAGGGATGAGGTGAGGAAATCTTTGATGTCGGCGTCGCTGATCCGGTCGGAGGGAATCCATTTATGGTATTCCCCGTGGAGGGCGGTCAGTCTCAGCACAAGGGCGAGAAGCTCACTGTCGGACAGGCGGCGCAGGCGGATTACGGGCTGCATGAGGGAGCGCAGTTCTCCTCCGCCGAATCTTCCGTCGGCGAGACGGCTGCGGAGGGCTTCATAGCTGTACAGACCCCGGCGGCTGTCTTCCAGGAACTGGGGCGTACCGCCGAAAACGATCATGAGCCCGGGCGCGCGTCCCTGCATGGTGTCGTTGAACATGGCGAGGATTTTTTCGTAGTTATTTTCCCGGGAAATGCGGTTGGGGATTTTATAGAGGTTCACGCACTCGTCGATGTAGACGCACAGTCCGCTGTAGCCCACAAGGCGCACAAAGGCGGTGAACAGCTTCAGGTAGTCGTACCAGTTGTCGTCATTAATAACGGAGAGGGAGCGGATTCCCGTAGCCTGACGGGCTTCCGTGCGGGTGCCGTATTCGCCCCGCAGCCATTTCAGGCACGCGGACTGCTTCAGATCGTCGTCGGTGAGCCACGCATTGTAGTATTCCCGGAGCACGGAGGCAAAGTCAAAGCCGCCCACATCGGATTCCAGCTCCCGGAGATTCTTCATGATCCGCCTGCCGAACTCGGCGTTGTAGGCTTCCGTGGTCTGGTCGTATCCTTCCGCAGTCAGCTCCGCGCCGATGCCGGTGAACCATTTGCCCAGAATCACGGGCAGTGCACCTCCGTCGGGGGAGGACTTGCAGGCGATGTTCTTCATCAGCTCCCGGAAGGTGGCAAGTCCGCTGTTTCCGCCGCCGGACAGCTTTCGCTCCGGGGACAGGTCGCAGTCGGCGGTGATGAAGCCTTTGTCCAGGGCGTATCCCCGGGACAGCTGGATCAGGAAGCTTTTGCCCGAGCCGTAGCGCCCGATGATGAATTTGGCAGCACCTTCCCCGTCGGATACGCGGTCAAGGGACGTGGTCAGGGATTCGATTTCCTCCGTCCGTCCGATGGCGATGTAGGGGGCGCCGGATCTGGGCACAACCCCCGCCGACAGGGACGAAAGAAGGGTTCCGAGAATTCTTTTCGGTACTTTGGTTACGGTATTGTTCTGTGTTACAGCCACTGTTCAACATCCTCTCTGTAATCTTCTATCAGTGTAAATCCGCTGCCGCTGTCTTCCAGCACCACATCGCCGATTTCGTCAAGGAAAACGGTGTTGATGCGGTCGGCCATTTCTCCTTCGTACAGGCTGTTCTCACGGCACCATGCACGGAATCTTCCGGCAAGGGCGGCACGGAGACCTGCGCGGATCTGATCGTCTGCGGATTCGTTGTCTTCGGTCTGTTCGGGCTCCGGAACGGCATTGTCGGGTGCGGATTCCGGGATTGCGTCTGCGGCAGGCTCCGGTTCTTCCTGTTCCGCGAGGGTGGGATCCGCTGAGATTTCTCCCAGGGCACTCACCGGCTCGTCCGGGTCGTATTCGGGAACGGGGATACTTTCGTGGAATTCGTCACCGGTGAGGCGGCTGGTATTTACCCACGACTCCCGCTCGATGGCGGCGGCGGCGGAGAAATCGAAACCGGAGTCCTCCGATTCATAGTTTTTCATGTAATCCACGGGCATATACGCGTCCTCCGCAGGGCGTTTCTGCTTCTTTTCCGGGATCATGGGGGCAAAATAAGCGTCGATGACGGCGGTGTCTTCCGGGGTGATCCGGTCAACACCCAGCTTCGCCTTCACGCCTGCCACCTGACGGAGACGGTTTTCCGCATATTTCACCAGCGCGGTCACCAGCTCACGGGAATCGGCACGGCGGGTGAAGGAGCGGAATTCCAGATCGATCCGCCGCTTGATGCCCGAGGAAACAATGGCGCCGCAGAAGCTGTCCCGGGTCATTTTGTAGGTGCGGTCGAAGAGGAAGATGCCCCGGCGGCTGAGGAACTGTGCTTTCAGAGCGGCGGATACTGCGGCAGGGATATGCTTCTCGTACAGATCCCGGTTGGGCTCATAGTAGCGGCTCATGCGGAAGTCGTAGTCGGAGGACACTTCGATGAGGATCCGCCCGATTTCGGACAGGGCATCCTCGCTGAGATTCAGATAGAACTCCTTGAACTGCGCCTTCGGGACAATCTCCCGGAGAATGGGCAGGATCTGTGCCGGCATGGGCTGTGCGTGGATCATGCAGTAGTCGGAGAACCATTCGCACAGCAGGGAATCCAGTCTGGGGATGGTCCGACGGTAGCCCAGCCAGATATTTGTCAGCAGCTTTACGCCCTCTTCCGGGGGAATCACGTCGGGGAGGTTGATGATTTCGTAGATATATAAAAGAATGTAGGGCATATCGCAGGACGGGGTTCTGCCGTGCCGGATGTTTTCCCGGATCCAGCGGTAGGACTCCACCTGCTTTGCGGTCATGTGCGCATACTGGGGGACGTAGGAGAAGAATGGTTCCGGGGTGATCTGTGTGTCGGGGGAGTTGACGGGAGCGGCGTCGTGGCTGGTCCGGGCATCGGCGGCGAAGCGTCCGTAGAACTCCACCTCGGACTCCCAGCAGCGCACATCGATCCTGTCTATGAGAAATCCCTCCGGGCGGTAGGAGCGCACAAGGCTGTCTTCGGGATTCACCGCACGCTTTTTTGCAGGCTGTGCGGCAGGGGCGGGCTTGTGGGATCCGGTACGCCGGCGGTAATCGGAGGTGGGGACGGAGCGGTATCCGTCCGCGGTTCGGATCACTCTGCCCGATGAACCGTGCTTTGCTTCAAACTCATCCCGGGGAATGATCCGCTCGGATGCCGCCGCTTTCACGGGCTTTTCTTCAGGCTCCGGATCGGCACCGTTCACGTCGGTGACGGAGAGGGAATGCCCGGTGAAATCCGGCTTCGCGTAGACCTTCGGCTTCGGTTTGCCCAGATCCCAGAAATCGTCTTCCGGTTCCCGGCGCACGGGGGGATCGGAGGTGCGTGACACCCGGTCAACGGAGGAGAGGGAGTCCGCTTCCATTTCCACGGCAGGGAGGGTTTCCACGTGTGCTGTGCCGTTGTCGGGCAGTGCGGGACCTTTCAGGGATGCCTCGATCCGGGCCCGTACATTTTTTCGGATTCTGTCCGCCAGAAGCTCCGGAGAATCGTCTCTGCTGTGCTTGTCTGCCATGCCGTACCTCCTTGATGCAAACATTAGTTCGGAATACATCATTATACCATATCCGCGCCCTTGTGTCAAGAAAAACGGAACATCCGGAACGGAAAAAACAGGATAAAGTTCAACAAAAATGAAGAGTGAATTGTGTACAGTGCGCGTATTGCGTTTTAAGATAATATGTGGTATAATATTAAGTTGTTCCGCAACGGAATGACGAAACCTGTCGTTTCATGCGCATTCCGGTGCATATTGTTTTGAATTTAAAAGAATTTATGCATCTCCCATGCATGATGACAAAAATGGAAATAAAAGGTAAATTTCCTTGCTCGGAAGTCAAAGCACGGCGGAAAACACCGCAAAACAGCTGAAAATGCGAATTAACAGAAAATTCACACGAATGTAAAGGGATGGATACAGTCGCTTGCTATAATCTACCCCATACGTTTTTTCAGAAAATATCGGTGTATATATATTCGGAAAAGCAATGCCTTTCCGATGCATATGCACTTCACGGAAAAGGAGAGAAGAAGCTATGCCGCTGGTTTATTATCCGGATTGCGGACAGGAAACGGCTCTTCCGGTCTATGTGACCGGTGTGGGAAGCGATTACCTGCAGCAGTCCGTTTCCCGCCCGACCCTGACCGATCCCCAGATACTGATTTCGGTATCGGGAACAGGCGTTGTTACCGTGGACGAAAATACATTTGAGCTTCCTGCGGGAACCGGATTCTATCTGGGATGCGGCGTGGATTATCACTACCGTCCCCTTGACGGCGGCGAATGGCGTGTGGACTGGGTGACCTTCGGCATAACGGCAGAGGGGCTGCGGAATGCACTGTTCACCGCACGGGATTTCGCACGGCTGCGGATTTCTCATCCGGACGCACTTCACAAAACCTTCCGGCGGATGTTCGATGCGGTATCCCTTGACCGGGAATACGGCGGATTCACAGGCTCCGCGATGCTTTACAATATGCTGATTGAGCTGAACCGCAGCGTGTTCGATGTGCCTGCACCGGTTGTGTGCAGAAATCCCGCCATTCAGTCGGTGCTGGAATTCATCGAAGCTCATTACGCCGACGAGATTACCCTTGAAAATCTGTGTGAAGCGGCGGGCGGACTGAGCGAACAGTATCTCTGCCGTCTGTTCAAGTCGTCCGTGGGACAGCGTCCCATCGAGTACATTCTCCGGAAGAGGATCGACATCGCGCGGGCGTATCTGGACAAGACCGACCTCTCCATTTCCGATATCGCCGTAAAATGCGGCTTCAACAACACCAGCTATTTCTACCGGAATTTCAAGAAATTTACCGGAACCAGTCCCCTCAACTACCGCGCCGCGGCACTGAAGGGACAGGACTGAGGGAATAAAAAAACGGGAAACCGTGAAAAAATATTCCCGAATCCTCTTGACAACTCAACCGAACCGTGCTATAATCTTTCCCATCTTCCATAACCCAAATGCACCGACGGGGATAAGGATACCGCAGAATCTCACAGAGAGCCGTCAGGGACTGAAGTCCATGGTGAAAGACGGCAGATGAAACGATATTCACTCACCCCCAAGCAGCCGCCCGAACTCCCGGCATCGCGATAGCCCGGACAGTAGACGCGGACGGAATCCCTCCGTTACAGGGGAAGGGCATCATGTCGTGCCTGATACAAGGGTATTTTTATACCGAAAAAGAGTGGTACCACGAGGTTTGTACACCGCGTCTCTTTCTTTCCCAGAAGAGATGGCGGTGTTTTTGTTTTCCGGAGCAGACGTCCTCCGTCAGACACGGTACCATCGGACATGATCGTAAAATCAAGGTTTTTCGGAAACCGATTCCATCTGAACTCTCTATCGGAGGTAAACCAATATGAAACTCTCTTTCTCCACACTGGGCTGTCCCGATTACGGCTGGACCGATATTTATACGCTGGCAAAGGACTGCGGCTTCCACGGAATTGAAATGCGCGGTCTGGGCGGCGATATCTTCTCCGTTCATGCGTCTCCTTTCCGCCCCGAGAATCTTGCCAAGACCAAGGCTGACCTCAAGCGTCTGAAGCTGGAAATCTGCTGCCTGTCCTCCGGATGCGCGCTGAAATTCGCCGACCGTCATGCAGAGACCATCGAAGAACTGAAGGAATACATCGCGCTGGCGCAGGCACTGGAAACTCCCTATATCCGTGTGCTGGGCGACCTGAAGGCGGAACCCGAAGAGGATTTCCCCGATGAATACGTCATCGAACCCATGAAGATTCTGGCGCCCATCGCAGAAGAAGCGGGTGTCACCCTCCTCATCGAAACCAACGGTGTTTACTCCGATACCGCGCGCCTTGCCGATGTTCTGGCAAGAATCGGAAGCGACAGCGTAGCCGCTCTCTGGGACTGGAACCATCCCTACCGCTTCAACGGCGAGTCCCCCGAAACCACCATCAAGAACCTGGGCGCGTTCATCAAGCACTGCCACATCAAGGACTCCGTGATGGAAAACGGTCAGGTTGTGTATAAGCTGGTGGGCGAAGGCGACCTGCCCAAGATGGAAGAATACATGAAGGCGCTCCGCTCCCTCAACTACGAGGGCTATATCTCCCTGGAATGGCTCAAGCAGTATGCGCCGGATCTCAGTGAAGCCGGCATCGTATTCCCCCACTATGTTCACTTCATGTCCCAGTATCTGGACAACCGGAACGACAATATCCGTCTCCAGCAGAGCAGACGGGGCGACGGCTACTTCGTATGGGAAAAGGATACCCTCATCGACCTGACCTTCCCCCAGGTTCTTGACCGGATGTGCGAAGAATTCCCCGATCAGTGGGCGTTCCGCTATACCGAAATGGACTACAGCCGCACCTATTCCGAATTCCGCGACGACGTGGATACCTTCGCCCGCGCCCTCATCTCCATGGGCGTGAAGCAGGGGGACCACGTTGCCATCTGGGCCACCAATGTTCCCCAGTGGTTCATCACCTTCTGGGCAACCGTGAAGATCGGTGCAGTTCTCGTTACCGTGAATACCGCATACAAGATCCACGAAGCCGAATACCTGCTCCGCCAGTCCGATACCCACACTCTGGTCATGACCGACGGCTACAAGGACTCCGACTACGTGGCGATCATCAAGGAACTGGTTCCCGAACTGGCCAGCCACGAATCCGGCAAGCCCATCCACTCCCGGAAGCTGCCCTTCCTCCGCAATATCATTACCGTTGAATCCAAGCAGCCCGGCTGCATGACCTGGGAAGAAGCCAACGCCATGTCGGAAAAGACCCCCGTTGACGCCGTATACCGCAGAGCTGCCATGATCAACAAGCACGACGTGTGCAATATGCAGTACACCTCCGGCACCACCGGCTTCCCCAAGGGCGTTATGCTGACCCACTACAATATCATCAACGACGGTAAGTCCATCGGCGACCGCATGGATCTGTCCACGGCCGACAGAATGATGATTCAGGTACCCATGTTCCACTGCTTCGGCATGGTGCTGGCAATGACCGCATCCATGACCCACGGCGTCACCATGGCTCCCATTACCGCGTTCTCCCCCAGAAAGGGGCTGCACTGCATCAATCAGGAAAAGATCACTGCGTTCCACGGCGTACCCACCATGTTTATCGCAATGCTGGGTCACGAGGACTTTGCAAAGACCGACTTCAGCCACATGAGAACCGGCATCATGGCAGGTTCCCCCTGTCCCGTCAAGGTCATGGAGGAAGTTATCGAAAAGATGCACATGACCGAAATCACCATCGTGTACGGTCAGACCGAAGCGGCGCCCGGATGCACCCAGAGCTCCATTGACGACTCCATTGAAACCCGCGTGAATACCGTGGGCCGTGCCTTCTACGGCGTGGAATGCAAGATTGTTGACCCGGAAACCGGCGAAGACCTCCCCGACAACGTGGACGGTGAATTCGTGGCGCGGGGCTACAACATCATGAAGGGCTACTACAAGATGCCCGAAGCAACCGCGGCTGCCATCGACAAGGACGGCTGGCTCCATACCGGCGACCTTGCAAGACGGCTCCCCGACGGCAACTACAAGATCACCGGCCGTATCAAGGATATGATCATCCGCGGCGGCGAAAACATCTACCCCAAGGAAATCGAAGACTTCATCTACACCCATCCCAAGGTACAGGACGTACAGGTCATCGGCGTACCCGACAAGCAGTACGGGGAAGAAATCATGGCGTGCGTCATCAGGAAGCCCGGCGAGGAATGCACCGCAGAAGAAATCAAGGAATACGTCATGTCCCATATGGCGAAGCACAAGACTCCCAGATATGTCATGTTCGTGGACAGCTTCCCGATGAATGCGGCGGGCAAGATCCTCAAGTACAAGATGCGCGAAGATGCGAAGAAGCTCCCCGAGTTCCAGGAAGCCGCAAAGATCGTGACCGCGTAAGGCGGCATATTGCGCCGGATGAGGCGTGAAGGCCATTGTCCCCATGTTTACATTATCCATATTGAACCCGGACGCGTCCTGTGGTATAATTGAGTCAGACTCAATTGCCAGAGGGCGCGTTTTTTTACGGAGGTTTCCATGAAATACAGTCATCCCGTTATTGACGGACATTACCATATCCTGGAAGGCTGGTTCAATCACGAGGGACAGGATTTTGCCAAGTCCGCGAAGGCATACCGGGACAGCCGGGGCTTTGATGCCCTCAATGTCTGCGCGGTGCCCTATCTTGAGGAATATCACACCGATGTGTCAAACAATATTCTCGCCGCACTGTGCAAGATCCGGCTGCCCGGCACCTACGCTCACGGCGGACTGATCTACTCCGATGACCATACCCCTGCCTACAGTCCGGAGGAGCAGTACCGGGATCTGATGGAGATCGGCTTTGACGGCATCAAGATGCTGGAGACCAAGCCGTCGGAGATCCGCAGACTGGGACGGGCCATGGACGAGCCGTTGTTTGAAGGATGGTTCGATGCCATCGAGAAGGGCGGCACCCACATGGTCTGGCACGTGGCCGATCCGGGGCATTTCTGGATCCGGGAATGCGTATCCCAGGAATTTGTGGACCGGGGATGGTTCTACGGCGACGGAACCTATCCGTCCAAGGAGGAGATTTACCGGCAGGTACTGAATGTGCTGGAGAGGCACCCCTTGCTGAAGGTAACCTTCGCCCACTTCTTCTTCCTCGGGGACGAACCGCAGAGACTGGAGGAAATCTTCGGGAAATATCCGAATGTGAACGTGGATATCACCCCCGGCTGGGAGATGTACGCAGCATTCGGGCGGGATCCGGCGTTCTGGCGTGAATTTTTCGTGAAATATGCGGACAGAATCGGCTTCGGAACGGACTCGGGGGATGAATCCGCCGGGGATCCGGGCATTCCCGACATCGTGTACCGGTTCCTGACCACGGAGGAGGAGCAGGAAATCTGGGGCATCCGCTTCGGCGGCATCGCGCTGGACGACGGCACCCTTGAAAAGATCCTCCGGGGAAATTTACTCCGGAGAGTGGGGAAGACCCCGAAGCCCGTGAACCGGGATGCCCTCAGACGGTATATCGCCAAAGTACGGCATCTGATCCGGGACGACGGGCTCCGCGGAAAAATTGACGGGGCAGAGCTGTGATGCCGGAGCAGGAAATCATACCATTATATAAATGAAGGAAACATATGAAAAAAGTTCTTATCATCGACGGACAGGGCGGCAGAATCGGACGGGCACTGGTGGAGCAGCTGGTACCCTACAGTGACCGCATGGAGCTGTACGCCGTCGGAACCAACGGAATTGCCACATCCAATATGCTCAAAGGCGGGAACGTAAAGGCGGCCACGGGAGAAAACTCCATTATCGTGCTGTCGGGACGGGCGGATGTCATCGCAGGCCCCATCGGGATCATCATCGCCGATGCCATGCTGGGGGAAATCACCCCCGCCGCAGCCTGTGCCGTATCGTCCGCCAATGCCTGCCGGGTCCTTGTACCCATGAATAAAACCCAGTGCGACAACGTGGTGGCAGGCGTGAAGGATGTGCCGCTGAACACTCTCATCGAACAGGCAAGGGATGAGATTCTGAAACTCATCGATGCCGGGGAAAAAGAATAACCGGAGGAATTATCATGCAGAAAATCGCAAGCTTTACCGTTGACCACAACCTTCTCGATCCCGGAATCTACGTCTCGCGCCGGGACGGGGATATTACCACCTACGATCTCAGAACCAGAAAGCCCAACTGCGGCGACTACATGGACAATCTGACCATGCACTCCGTGGAGCACCTGTTTGCCACCTTTGTCCGCAATTCCGAAATCAAAGATAATGTCATCTACTTCGGCCCCATGGGATGCCAGACCGGGTTCTACCTGCTGACAAAGGATGTTCCCGATGAACGGGTTCTGGAGATCACCATGGAAATTCTCGAAAAAATCGTGTCCTATGACGGGGAGATGCCCGGAAATTCCGCGGTGGAATGCGGCAACTACCGGAACCTGAACGTGGACGCCGCACGCCTGGAATGCGCCAGATATCTCGATGTGCTGAAAAACAGAGTGAACGACTTCAGATACAGAGAGGCGTGACATGAAAAAGATTCTCGAAACCGAACGACTCATTCTGAGAGAATACACCCCTGACGACTTTGAGGCTCTCTACGCCATTGTAGGGGACGCGGAAACCATGAAGCATTTCCCGAAACCCTATGATGAGCGGGGCACGAAGTACTGGATCTCCTGGTCCATGGAGCACTGCGCGGAGCACGGCTTCGGCTTCTGGGCGGTGATCTCAAAGGAAACCGGTGAGCTGATTGGCAACTGCGGACTGACCATGCAGATCATCGACGGGGAAAGTCTGCCCGAGATCGGGTATCACTTCCGCCGGGACTGCTGGAACCGCGGTTATGCCAAGGAAGCCGCCTCCGCTGTCCGGGACTGGGCCTTTGCCAACACGGAATATCCCGCCCTGTACTCCTATATGACAAGGGGCAACGAAGCCTCTGTCCGCACCGCAGCCGCCATTGGTATGAAGAAAACCGGTGAGTTCACCGATGCCCACTACGGGGAGATGTATGTGTACGCCCTCACCCGGGAGGATTACCGCTCCCACGGCTGATGTCCGGCAATGCAGAAAAGGAGTTCCCATGAAACGAATATTTGCACTGATTCTTGCTGTGCTGTGCCTTTCTCTGACGGCATGCGCAGAAGAGAAGGATGAACCTCCCAAACGCTCCCTTGTGTTTGAAGGCGAGGTTCTGGAAGAACACACCGCGCCTGCGGCCGTACCGGAGTTTTCGCCCGCGCACGGAGGAACCGCTGTCAGTCACAGTCTGCTGGAAAACGGTTCCGTGATGCAGGAGGAAATCGCCGTCAGCGGAGCCGTACAGACCGGCTTTTTCTGCAATGTCATGGACACGGACGGGAATCTTCTGCTGTCCCTCAGACCTGCCGATGACCTGAAGCACAATCTGTCCTCCTATAACGTAACCGCGGGGGACAACTTTGCTCTCAGGGATGCCATGACTGACAGCGATGGATATATCATCGTCACCACCGCCGGTCTGTGTGCCTACGACACTGCAGGTGCTGTGCGCTGGACAATTGAAGACAGGGATGCCCGGGATGTGATTCTGTATGAAGACAATCTTCTCCTGCTGTGCGGCGGTACGGAGGAAACCCTGTACACCGTAGATTCCGCCGACGGTACACGCAGAAAAGTCCCCCTCACCGGTGAAATGCAGAATATTTTCGGTTCTGTGGGAGACGGGGACATCCTGTTTGCCGGACAGGATAATGCACTGTACACCGCCAACGACACCGGACTGTACCGGATCACGCTGACGGAAAAGAAAAAAGCCCCTGCCGCACACACCGAGCAGATCGCCGGGTGGATGTCCTCCGGGATTCTGTCCTCCTCCATCCTCTCCCTCACCGTGGAGAATGAAAACAGTCTGCTCCTGAATCTGCGTGATGCGCTCTCCGGCGATGATGTTTTCATGCGGTATACCGCAGTGCCGCCGGATCGGGTGCCGGAGGTGGAATACATTGTGCTTGCGATTCTGAGCACGCAGGATGACTACAATCTCCCGGTGTTTGCGTTCAACAGGCAGTCGGAGAATGTTCAGGTGCTCCTCAAAGACTACACGGTTTATGAGGAAGACCGGCGGTATCTCATCTTCAACGCCGATATGGCTGCCGGCAATGTGCCCGATATGGTTGTCATGTGGCAGAACGGCAACACGGACAACACAATTTCCAACTATGAGCGGACCGATATCTTTGCCGACCTGACTTCGCTGATGAAGGAAGACAACGATTTCGATTACGACGGTCTGCTGAACTACGTGACCAAACCCTATCAATGGGACAACGGTGAGCAGTATCTCTTCCCGATCAGGCCGCAGTTTTACTGCCTGCTTGGATCAGAGGATGTGTTTGACGGACCTGTGACCATGGACGAATACCTTGATCTCTGCGAAGCGGGCAGATATGCGGCATCTGCGAACCGGCGGCTTTTCATGAGCGCCCTGGACGATCACTGCGACGAGAGGACAGCGGAGTGTACCTTCAATGACGGCACGCTTGCTGCACAGATGAACCGCGCGGACAGCATGAAGGACAACCCGAACACGATGCCGACAGCGTACCTGAGCCTGCCGTCCGCGTATCTTTACGCATATGCGGAGCGGATGATGGAGCACGCCGGCACGATGATTCCGATCGGTCTGCCGAACGCGGACCGCGAGCTGAACGTGGAGGATGCGGGCACGGAATTCTTCGCCGTCATGAAAGCCAGCGCGAACAAAGCAGCCGCAGTGGATTTTCTCGGATACCTCATGGAAGAGAACGCGCCCGATACTGAGATTGTGCATCACGAATACATCGAATACGGGGCTTATTTCTTCTCGCCGCCTATGGGATACACCTACCGGCGCGGCGATATTTACAAACAGCTTGCGGTATACGAAGGCAAAACCTTCGTTGTCAGCGGTGCTCTCGTCAGCCTGTACGATGATGACGACCCGGCACTTCAGACCGCGGACGGAATCCCGCTCAAGCTCACGGAGGAACACGCCGATGCATTCTGCGCACTCCTGGACGGCATCACGCGGCGCGTCAATGAAGGCAGTCCGGTACAGAGGATTTTCTGGGAAGAATTCCGCGCCATGGAAGGACGATCTGTGGAGAGCCTGCTTGATATGCTGCAGTCAAGAGTATCAATTTACCTTGCCGAAAAAATGGACTGACATTAAATTATTATCATAATCACACCAAAGGAGGATACCCATGAAAAAATTCACCTTCGGAACCCCGGAAAAGCTGGTTCCGTCATACTTCTGCGACGGATTTGCCTACACCGAAACCGACGTGAAGTTCCCCGCCGACAGGTTCACCTTCAAAAAGAACGCCCGTGGATGCACCGTTGAATTCCCCCTCGAGGACGACTGCCAGATCTTCGGCTTCGGTCTTCAGCTGAAGCAGTTCAACCACCGTGGACGGAAGCTCCGCATGGACGTCAACGCGGACCCCGTCACAAACAACGGCGAATCCCATGCACCCGTTCCCTTCTTCGTCACCAACAAGGGATGGGGTATGTACTTCGATACCGCGCGGTATGCGGAATTCTACTGCGGCAAACAGAAGAACGGTGCCGCGGGAATCTCTGCCGGCGGATCCGAAATCACCACCGATGCCCTTTACGCTGTACGTGCTGAAAATTCCGCCGTTATGAGCGTGCAGATCCCCCATGCGGCCGGTATTGATGTGTACGTCATCGAGGGCGGTACCATCACCGATATCGTCAAGCAGTACAATATGCTCTCCGGCGGCGGTCCCGACGTTCCCGAATGGGGGCTGGGTATGCTCTACCGTATGTACAGCCGCTGGGATGCGGAGAAGATCAAGTCCGTGGCAGACTCCTTCCGGAAAGCGGATCTGCCCTGCACCATCATCGGGCTGGAACCGGGCTGGCATACCCACGCCTACTCCTGCACCTACAAGTGGAGCGAGAGATACCCGGATCCTCAGGGATTCGTGGACTACCTGAAGGAACGGGGCTTCCACATCAATCTGTGGGAACACGCCTTCACCCACCCGGATGCCGCCTTCCACGATGAAATCGCACCCTACTCCGGCGACTGGAAGGTATGGGGCGGTCTGGTGCCCGACTTTGCCGATCCCGATGCCCGGAAGATCTTCGGGGACTACCACCGGGACAACATCGTTTCCATGGGCGTGGACGGCTTCAAGCTGGACGAATGCGACTCCTCCGACAACACCGGCAGCTGGAGCTTCCCGCTGAACTCCGAATTCCCCTCCGGTCTGGACGGCGAGCAGTACCACTCCCTCTTCGGAACCCTGTACGCAAAGACCCTCATGGATGCGCTGGGAGACAACAGGACCCTGTCCGAAGTACGTCAGATGGGCGCGCTTGCGGCTTCCTATCCCTTCGTGCTGTACAGCGACCTGTACGATCACAGGGACTTCATCCGCGGCGTGGTCAACTCCGGCTTCTCCGGCATTCTCTGGACTCCGGAATTCCGTTCCGCTCACTCGAAGGAAGAATGCATCCGCCGTATGCAGTGCATCGTCTTCTCCGTACAGTGCCTGGTCAATGCATGGAACTACGACGGTGTGCCGTGGGTGGTTCACGAATGCGAGGATGAAGTGCGTGAGCTGCTGAAGATCCGTGAATCCCTCATTCCCATGCTGAAGGCTGCCTTTGACGAATACCGTGACACCGGCAAGCCTCCGGTACGTGCCCTGGTCATGGACTACACCGACGACCGTGATACCTACAGCATCGACAACGAGTACCTGTTCTGTGACGATCTTCTGGTTGCTCCCATTGCGGCGGGAACCGGCGACGAGCGGGACGTATATCTGCCCAAAACCGAAAAGTGGGCGGACTACTTCACCGGCGAGGAAGTGGGATCCGGCTGGATTCACGTGAATACGAAGAACATACCCGTTTACAGAAGAATCAAATAATCCGACATGACAAAAGAGGCCGGGATCTCAGATCCAAGCCTCTTTTCGCTGTATTCGGGTTATTTTACGGTGTCGATCCGGAACATTTCGTCTTCATGCCGTCCCGGTGCCTCGCTGCAGGGGGGAGTTTCCTCATCGTTTGCCGCAGAGTAGGCGTAATCGTGCAGTGCCGCAAGGTCGTATTCCTGAGCCGCGTAGCCGGGATAATCCTCTTCCACTTCATCGGCGGATGCTTCGTAGACTGCGGTCAGGGTCGAGAGAGTCATTTCTTCCTCTTCCACCAGATCCGCGATGCTCCACGCACACACATCCACTGTCTTCTCAGCACCCGTTTCGTCCAGAAGCGCCAGCTTGAACCGGTATTCGGTGTCGCGCTTTACCATTTCGGCAAAGTTTCCTCCGCTTTGGTAATAGTCTTCGATGGCATCGGAGTCACCGGATTCCAGCAGATCAAAATCCCAGTCGTACCGGTACCACAGGTCGGTGGCATCGTAGATTCTCTCGATATCGGACAGAAGCACAAAGGAGTTGTCTTCCATGTAGTTCAGGTAGTCCGCGATGTTGCGTTCACAGCCTTCGGTACCGTCCAGCCACGCCAGATACACATCCTCGTCGGTGCAGGCAATGACCACTTCCGGGATAACGTGGTAGCTGTCGGCAAAGACCCCGCTGTGGGGACAGGCTGCGGTATCGGAAACAGCCGTCAGAGTATCGCTGTATACCTCCTCCGCTTCGCATTCCGCAATTTCCGCTTCATATTCGGCTTCCATTTCGGGGGCGGCTGTTTCGGGAGAAGTTTCGGCGGGAGCGGCCGCGAACATGAGCTTGCCCGACGGTGCGGCTTCGGTTTCGGGAGCCGCTTCCTCGATGTATTCCGCTTCGGTTTCCGGCAGTGCTTCCTCCGGCACCGGTGCGGCAGGCTCTTCGGCAGGTTCTGCGGCGGTGGGGCTCATGGTGCTGAACAGGATGGCAGGCGCGGTATCGGCACTGTCCGCATCCTCCGCAGCATCGGAAGTGTTCTGCATGGCACTTTCCGGGAAAGTTTCCGCGGGAGCCGCCGTCGCCATGGTATATGCGTATCCGTCAGCGGACGCCATATCGGCGGATTTGGATGTCAGGGAGGGGAGAATCCGGATCCCGGCCACAGTCACCAGAAGCAGACAGGCGGCGAAGGAACCGTATTTCACTGCGCGATTGAGGAGTGTACGGCGTTTTGCGGCGGCGCGTTCCCGCTTCACCTGCGCCATGACTCCGTCGCGGATGGAGTTTTTCGGAGGCGGCCATGCGGTATCCAGAGCTTCCTTCAGAATGGCAAGCTCCTCGGGGGTAAGGCCGTCCCCGGAAAGATTGGTATCGTTCATATGATCGTTCATGTTTTATTCCTTGTATGATAATGGGGTATGCGGCAAGGCGTATGCGGAATCCTTACATCCGTTTGACGCCGGAGCGTTACAGAAAGTTCCCGTCCGTGAGGATTTTTTTCAGATTCTGCCTTGCGCGGTTCAGACGGGATTTGACGGTGCCCAGCTCCAGACCCAGCAGTTCGGAAATCTGTGAGTAGGGAAGCTCCTGCAGATCCCGCAGGATGAGCACCTGACGCTGATCCTCGGGCAGCTGAGCCACGGCACGGCGGATTCCTTCAATCCGTTCGCGCTTCTCCAGATTTTCCTCGGGAAGCAGTTCCGGGTCGGTTTCCGGAAGATCCCATTCGCATTCTTCTCCGTCCCCGTCGGTCCGGGAAATGGATACGGTTTTGTGCCGTCCGGCCGTGCGCTGGATATCCCTGGCGCAGTTGACGGTGATCCGGAACAGCCATGTGGTGAAGGAGCACTCTCCGCGGAAGGAGCCGAGAGTCCGCCACGCCTTCAGGAATGCGGCCTGAGCGGCATCCTCGGCATCGCTGACAGATCCGCCGTCCGAGAGCAGAATCCGGCAGGCGGTGTTGTAGACAAAACGCTCGTACAGGGAAACAATTTCCCCGAAGGCGTCGTCATCCCCGTCCCTCGCGCGCCGCAGCAGATCGTCTTCCGGACGGATTTCCGCTTCCTCTTCTCCGGGAGGTGATTTTTTATGTAGAATCATGAGGATTTGATGTACCTTTGTGTGATTTGGTTTTCTACATTATAGCATAGGAAACGCATATTGTCAATCGGATCCGATGCCCGGACATGGGGCAGGACTGCGGTGCTGTGCTGCGGGACGGCGCGGAATCCCCCTGCGGATCCGGTGTTTCGGCAGATTTAATAAACAGCCCCGCTGCCAGCCCCGAAAAAGTGAAATAAACGTAAAACTTCAAAAAAATAGAATATCGGGGTAGAATTTTGGGAAAATGTATGTTATAATATACTGGCGCGGGTAAAAGGGCGTTTTTGCGTGCGTTCGCAGTCCCGTCCCGTGTATCCTGAATCCGGCAACACTAAATATTTATAAATTGCGGAGGTATATCCAAAGATGTCCAAGAAGTATGTATACCTGTTCTCCGAAGGCAACGCAAACATGCGTGAGCTCCTCGGCGGTAAGGGCGCAAACCTCGCTGAAATGACCAACATCGGTCTCCCCGTTCCCCAGGGCTTCACCATCACCACCGAAGCCTGCACCCAGTACTACGAAGACGGCAGACAGATCAACGATGAAATCATGGCTCAGATCATGGAATACATCGTTA
>JAFQWY010000315.1 GCA_017407225.1 Clostridia bacterium
GGAGTTGATGTATCTGGGCAGAACCACCAGACCGTTGTCGGAGCGGAGGTGCTCGCATTACGCGAACTTATCCACATTTCTGCCGCTGCGGAAGACGAACGCTTCGAATACCTTGAAGGGAGCATCCACGGTCAGGCAGTTGATGTTCATCACACCGGTCTGTCTGATGATGTGGTGGGAGTAGTTTTCCGTGTTGATGGTAACGGCAATCCGGTTGGGAGTATTGGTCACCTGGGTCACGGTGTTGACGATGAGACCGTTGTCGCGCTTGCCGTCATTGGAAGTGATGACATACAGACCGTAGCCGATGTTGAACAGCGCGGTCAGGTCGTTCTTGTTTGCGGTGTCGTCCTGCAGGGCAAGATATTCGCGGCACAGCTCGTCTGCCATGGCGTTCAGCTGTTCGGTGCTGGTTTCATTGAGCGCGGAGAGGATCTTCACGGTGTTTTCCGCATAGTTGATGTTCTTGCTCTTTTCCAGCATTCCCTTCATGACTCTGGTAGCCTGAGGTGCCCAGCTGCCGTTTTCAATGAAAGCAACGGTGCGGTTCTGGAAGTTTCTCTCGGTGAGATGGTCGATGAATTCACGCATGAAGGGGAAGACATCCGCGTTGTAGGTCGTAGTCGCCAGAACCAGCTTGCTGTAACGGAACGCATCCGCAACTGCGGCGGACATATCGGATCTCGCCAGATCGTGAACGATAACCCTGGGGCATCCGTTTGTCTTCAGCTTTTCCGCCAGCATCTGGACAGCCTTTCTGGTATTGCCGTAAACGGAGGTGTACGCGATCACGATGCCTTCTTCTTCGGGCTGGTAGGAGGACCAGGTGTTGTACAGGTTCAGATAGTGACCGAGATTTTCGGTGAGAACGGGACCGTGGAGGGGTGCGATCTTCTCGATATCCAGTCCGCCCGCCTTCTTCAGCAGAGCCTGTACCTGTGCGCCGTACTTGCCCACGATGCCGATAAAGTAGCGTCTTGCTTCATCATCCCAGGGTTCGTCGGTGCCGGGGATGCCGAACTTGCCGAATCCGTCTGCGGAGAAGAGAACCTTGTCCGCGGAATCGTAGGTCACGATAACTTCCGGCCAGTGCACCATGGGAGCGGTAACGAAGGTGAGGGTGTGTCTGCCCAGAGTCAGGGTGTCGCCCTCTCCCACAACGATCTGTCTGTCAGCGAAATCGGTACCGAAGAAGTTCTGCATCATCACGAATGCCTTCTGTGAGGACACGATCACGGCGTCGGGATAAGCCTTGGCAAAGTTCAGGATATTTGCCGCGTGGTCGGGTTCCATGTGCTGTACGATCAGGTAGTCGGGCTTTCTTTCACCGAGGGTGTTCTGGAGATTGTCCAGCCATTCGTGGGTGAAGTTCTGGTCCACGGTGTCCATAACGGCAATCTTGTCATCGAGGATCACATAGGAGTTGTAGGAGATGCCGTGCGGAACCTTGTACTGACCTTCGAACAGGTCAACCTTGGTATCGTTTACGCCGATATAGCGGATGTCGTTGGTGATGAACATAATTCTTTCCTCCGGATGATGTATGGTTGAAGTTATTGTTATGTGTGTCAGTCGAGCACACGGCCGTCGGTGGAGATGGTAATCACCTGCCACGGGATGAACTTGCCGCTTGCCTGCAGTGCCCGCTTTACTGCGTTTTCCAGACCGCCGCAGCAGGGAACCTCCATCCGCACGATCTTCACGCTCTTGATATTGTTGTTTCGGATGATGGCGGTGAGCTTTTCCGCGTAATCCCCTTCGTCCAGCTTGGGACAGCCGATGAGGGTGATGTGATTTTTGATGAAATCGCTGTGGAAATTGCCGTATGCGTAGGCGGTGCAGTCTGCTGCGATGAGAAGATTTGCGCCGTCGAAGTAGGGGGCGTTCACGGGCACCAGCTTGATCTGGCAGGGCCACTGCTGAAGCTGACTGGTTACAGCCGCCGACCGGACGGGTGCGATGCCGGATTCCCGCCTGATCGCCCTGGACTGGGTGCCGGGGCATCCGCTGTGCTTCTTCATCTTTGCCGCCCGTACCGCTTCTTCGTTGTAGGCAGGGGCTTCCCGTTCTTCAAAGCTGATGGCATCGGTGGGGCAAGCGGGGAGGCAGTCGCCCAGACCGTCGCAGTAGTCCTCGCGGGTGAGCTTTGCCTTGCCGTTTACCATCTCGATTGCACCTTCGTGGCACGCAGCCGCACATGCGCCGCAGCCGTTGCATCTCTCTTCATCTATTGTAATAATTTTTCTTTTCATTTTCAAGTCTCCTGTGAAAAATTTTCAGGGGAATCAGAAACATTTTCCGGTTTTGCAGTCTTCGGCGGATCCGCAGCGCCAACACAGCTCGTTGGGGCACTGTCCGTCCTTCATATAGCCTGCGATGTTGTCAACGGTTGTGGAGGCGATGTTGGCCAGTGCTTCTTCCGTGAGGAAGGCCTGATGGGAGGTGACGATGACGTTGGGCATGGAGATCAGCCGTGCAAGGGTATCGTCGTCCAGGATGTGACCGGAGTAGTCCTCGAAGAAGAAGTCCGCTTCTTCCTCGTACACATCCAGACACGCCGCGCCCACCTTCCGGGATTTGATGCCTGCCAGCAGAGCTTCCGCATCCACAAGCGCTCCGCGGGAGGTATTCAGCAGCACCACGCCCCGCTTGCATTTCTCAAGGGAATTCTCATCGATGATGTGGTAGGTATCCTCGGTCAGGGGGCAGTGGAGGGAGATGATGTCGCTGTTTTTGAACAGCTCGTCCAGGGAGACGTACCGGACTGTGTCGCCGTTGTCCAGATCCGCCGCCGGGAATTTGTCGTATGCCAGCACCCTCATCCCGAAGCCCCGGCAGATGTCGATGAAGACCCGACCGATCCGCCCGGTGCCGATGACGCCTACGGTCTTGCCGTAGAGGTCGAACCCGGTCATTCCCGCCAGACTGAAGTTGTAGTCCCGCGTGCGGATGTACGCCTTGTGAATACGGCGGATGGAGGTCAGCAGGAGCGCCATGGTGTGTTCCGCAACCGCGTAGGGGGAGTAGGCAGGGACTCTGAAAATGTGGAGCTTTCCGTAGGCGTGCTTCATGTCCACGTTGTTGAATCCGGCGCACCGCAGAGCAACCACCTTCACGCCCATTTCATACAGGCGGTCGATGACGGCGGCGTTCACGGTATCGTTGACGAAGACGCAGACTCCGTCAAAGCCGTGAGCCAGATCCACGGTGTCCTCGTTGAGCTTGGTCTCGAAATACTTGAAGGTGATGCCGCTGTCCTGACTGTAGAAATCGAAGGACGGCTTGTCGTAGGGCTTGGTATCGAAAAATGCGATTTTCATGTGCTTTCTCCTTGGCTGTGCGGTCCGGAGGTTTTCTCTCCGCTTTTCTGAGTGTATTATACCCGATTTACAGCGGGAATTCTGTTGAAATTTCAACAAACCAAAAGTTTTTCGGAAAAACTTCCATGAAAAAAGCGGCAGTCACGGAAGAAGCTCCGCATTGTGCCGCATTTTGTCACTGTATTTCCTTCAGAAGGGAGGCGGGAATTTTGTATTCCTTCACGGGCTGTTCGGCGAACTTGATGATCTGGGTGTCCGTGTAGCCGTCGCGCAGTTCCATGACCACGGTAAGGCGTTCGGTTTCGGTGAGATTCACGCCGTCAGTGATCAGTCTGCGGAAATTGTAGATGCCGTTCTTCTCGGATTCCACGGCTTCGCAGGGGAAGGTTTCGCCGGTGGTTTCGTTGAGGAGGTGGAAGGTGTAGTCCGTGCCCTCCGCCATGCCGGTGTATTCGTAGGCACTGTCGTTCCAGCGCACCGCGCACTGCACCTCGCCGGCTTCGGGAATCCAGTAGAAGCCGTAGGCGCAGAAGTAACCGGATTCGGAGATCTCACGCTCCACGCGGGCCACGGTGTAAACCGTCGTCTCCCCGTCGGAGAGCGCGGAGGTCAGCCCGGATGTGGCAGTCAGGTCGTCAAAGGTGGATTTGTCCGCCACCATGCAGCACCGGAGAATAAACATGGCGCAGATGATGAACAGAATGGCTGTCGCCGTATATTTCACGAATTTTTCCATAAAACAAACTCCAAAAACAAACTCAAAAACTCTTGAAAAACTGAATAAATCTCTCACGTCAGCCGGTGCCCGAAGTAACTACGTCTCGCTGCCGGCAGGGCTGAAGTTTAGCTGGGATTCCCAGTGACGCGAAACAATATCGGGCACTCGCAAATGCTCCCAGCTGCACGAACGCGCCCAAAAGGGAGAAGCCGAAGAACCGTAGGTTCGCGGGGCCAGGATTGTTAAGGTCGCGGCCTGAGCGATCTTAACCGCCCCACGCGCAGTGGAGTAATAAATCTGAAAATGCGGATGCATTTTCTGCCCGATTCCCCCCAAGTGCTCTCAGCGCATCACAGGTATGCACATCATTACTAATTATACCCCCAAAATATGAAAAATTCAATATAAAGTACAGATTTCCGCGAAAAAAATCCCGCATCCTGTGCAAAATAAAGATTGACAATTGCAAGGGAAAAGATTATAATATAAGGTACCGTGGAATGCCATGCAAAAAGGGAGGATGCCTGTGAAAATCGATGTGACCGAGCTGATGAACCACCGTTCAAATGCGATCCGCTTTGACTACACCTTCGACCCCCGCCATACCGATGTGGAATGCGTTGAGCTTCCCTCGGATGTCAACATTCCCGACGACGGAATCCGGATCACCGGAGAAGCCGTGGACACTCTGGGCTGCATGATGTGGAAGGCTCACGTTTCCGTATCATACAGAACGGCCTGTGCGCGCTGTCTGGATGAAATCGATGCCGTCCTGGAATTTGACATGGAGCGCATGATTCTGACCGAACGCCTCTTCGGTGACGACCATCTGTCCGACGAGGACGAATGGGACGGCGAGACCGAGGATGTTCTGTACGTGAATGAAGCGCGTATCATTCCCGACGGTGATGTGATCGAGGAGATTTCCCTTGAGCTGCCCGCCTTCGTGCTGTGCAGTGAGGACTGCCCCGGGCTGTGCCCCAGATGCGGCAAGCCTCTCCGCGACGGCGACTGCGGCTGCAAAGAGGAAAAACAAATCAATCCGAAATTCGCGATTTTGCAAAAACTACTTGAAAATCAGGAATAAGTGTGGTATAATAAACCGTACTGTGTAAAAATACACCTGAATCACACCGAGGGAGGTTTAGAAGATGGCTGTACCGAAGAGAAAAACATCCAAGGCGAGACGTGACAAGAGACGTTCCAACGTCTGGAAGCTCGAAATGCCCGGCATGGTAAAGTGCTCTCATTGCGGCGAATACAATGTTGCTCACCGCGTATGCAAGTCCTGCGGTTACTATGACGGCAAGCAGATTATTAAAACAACTGAAGAAGCGTAACATATATGAATCCGTGCTATCGTTGAGGTAACACGGATACGCTTTTTTCAGGGGATTTTTCATTCAAACTTACTGGAGGTCAGATTATGCGTTGTACACCGGTTCAGAAGAATCCGCGGATTTCGTGGATTTTTGCGGCACTGCTGATTGTGGGCGGAATTGCCTACGGGATTCCCGTTGTCTGCCGTGCGAACGGTTTATCCGTCTCAGCGATGCCCTTTACGCTGACATCCTTCGCCTGCGTGATTGCGGCGGTATACATCCTGGTGCGCTACCGGATGATGACCATGGTGTACCTGATCCGCCCCCGTTCGGACATTGATGAGAACGGCATGGAAGCGGCGTATGCAGAGGAAGCAGACATCACGCGGATCCGCCCGGAATACCTGGATTTCATCGTCATCAAGGGTCAGGGATCCCGTCCGGGTGCCATGGAGTGCGTGATGAGTCTTGCCGACCTGTGCGCCGTGTACCGGGTAACGAAAAAAGGAGAAAACGGCACTCTCACCCGGTCAGCGGTACGGGAAAAGTATATTCACGACGGATTTGTGTTCTACGACTACACCGTGACGCTGGGGCTGGAGGAGGCACTGGAGCTGGTGTTCATCGACGGAAACCGCTACTGCGGCATCATCATCGAACCGGATGAACCCATGGCGCGGTATCTGATGAGTCTGAAGAAAGAATGAAAGGCTGACGATTTATAAGGAGGCTGTTATGGAAACCATCCGAACCACCGAACACGTCCGCGAGCAGTACAGAACGTCATCCAACCTGACGGCGCGCATCTCCATCCATGACAAATACAGCGTCAACCGGACGGGCTTCGGGAACTGGCTGTTTGAGCAGTACGACTTTTCCGCCGGATGCCGGATACTGGAACTGGGATGCGGAACCGGCAGTCTTTGGAAAGGACGAAAGCTCCCCGGAAATGCCGCGCTGACGCTCACGGATTTTTCTGCCGGTATGCTGGACAGCGCCCGGACAAATCTCGCGGGAATGGAGAACGTGACCTTCCGGCAGGCGGACATTCAGAACATCCCTTTTGAGGACGGCGCATTCGATTATGTCATCGCCAACATGATGCTGTACCACATACCGGACATTGACCGCGCCATCGCTGAGGTACGCCGTGTCCTGAAGCCGGGCGGAACCTTTGCCTGCGCCACATCGGGGGAGAACGGCATCGCGGAATTTGTGTGGAGTATTTTTGCCGTATCCCATCATCTGCCGCCCGTGACGGTACCGTTTACCCTCCAGAACGGCGGTGCAATGCTGGAAAAACACTTTGACACGGTACAGATCCGGCGGTACGAGGATCATCTGGAAGTGACCGACCCGCGGGATCTTGTAAGCTACATCCGTTCCCTGAAAACCATGGCGGATTTTTCCTCCGTGACGGATGAGGAAATGCTTGCCGCCTTCGGTGAGCGCATGAAAAACGGCGTACTGACCGTTCCAAAGGAATACGGCACATTTCTGGCGGGATAACTATATATAAGGTAGAACAATTCATGAAGAAAACAATACTCGCGCTGCTTCTGGCAATGCTGATTCTGCCCGGATGCGGATCGGTTCCCGCGCACTTTTTCGATATCATCATCCGCACCCCATCATCCCCACAGGAGGAAACCATGACACAACAGGAATTTTTCGATATGCTTCCGTCGCTGGCAAAGAATGCCGTGGCGGTGAATCACACAAAATCCGACGGGACAGCTGTCGGTCAGAGTAAATTCGGCGGCTCCCCGGATCTTCCTGCCGGGTTTGACTGGCCGGTTTACCACGGCATGGGCGCACTGGATGAGGAAAAAGAGACACGCCCTCTCACCTTTATGGCGCAGTTCAATCTGGCCGAGGTTCATCCCCATGACACCGACAGCCTTCTGCCCGCCAGCGGAATGCTGTACTTCTTCTACGACATGGAAACCATGCACTGGGGCTACGATCCCGATGACCGGGGATGCTGCCGGGTATATTATTATGAAGACACCGCGTCCCTGAGCCGTATCTCCGCCCCCGATGACTGCATGGTTCTCCCGGAACGTGCGCTGTCCTTTGGATCACAGGTCAGCTATCCCTGCTTCACGGAGATCAAGCAGAAATACCGGGTCGCATGGGATGACAACAGCCCGTGGGACGTCTATGACGAAGCGGTGCGTTCCCTCGGCGGTACGTTCCCGGAGAATGCAGGCATGAATTCTCAGCTTCTCGGGTACCCGGAGCTGCTGCAGAACGCCATCCTGGAAGAGTGCGAGCTGGCATCCACGGGCACATACACCGGCAGCGGCTTCCCGGAGATGTCCGATGAGGAGCGCGCGGATCTTGCCCGGAGAAGTGAGGAATGGATTCTCCTGTTCCAGATGGGCTCGGTTCTTGACGGTGAGGACGAGATCATGTTCGGGGATCTGGGCAGCATCTTCTTCTGCATCCGGCGTGAGGAACTGGCAAAGCTCGATTTTGACAATGTGTGGCTGATCCTGCAGTGCGGATGATTCCCGGCGGATGATTCCGCGGCGGATAAAAAAACAAAAACGCTGTTTCCGAAGGTTCGCGCGGAACCC
>JAFQWY010000316.1 GCA_017407225.1 Clostridia bacterium
CATCTTCGACCGTCCGGCATTCAAGGAAATGATGCAGGACGTGACGGACGGGAATATCAACTGCGTCATTGTCAAAGACCTCTCCCGCCTGGGACGTGAGTATATCGAAACCGGACGCTATCTGCGCCGTATCTTTCCTGCTTACGGAGTACGGTTTATCGCTATTACCGATAATATCGACACGGCTCACGAAAACAGCGGCGATGATCTGACTGTATCTGTCAAGAACATCATGAACGAAGCCTACTGCCGTGATATTTCCATTAAGACCCGTTCTTCTCTGGATATCAAAAGACGGAACGGTGATTTCGTAGGAGCGTTCACGGTATACGGCTACATGAAATCCGAAGAAAACAAGAATCAGCTTGTCCCTGACCCGTATGCTTCCCGTGTGGTACAGGATATTTTCCGTATGCGTCTGGACGGCTCCAGTGCATCTCGGATTGCCAAAGAACTGAACCGGCTCGGTATTCTGTCTCCGCTGGCATACAAGAAAAACTGCGGTCTGCCGTATGCCCGGAATGGATATGCGGACAAAGAGGACTGTAAATGGTCGGCTACCACGATCATACGCATCCTGCAGGATGAAACCTATACCGGAGTTCTGGTACAGGGCAAGCAAGGGACACCGCATTACAAAATCAAGCAGATGGAACAGCGTCCGGAATCTGAATGGATAAGGATTCCTGATGCTCATGAAGCTCTTGTCAGCAAGCAGGACTTCGATCTTGTACAGCGCATCCGCCAACTGGATACCCGGACTTCTCCCAAGGAAGATACCGTGTATCTGTTTTCCGGTGTGCTGGTCTGCGGATGCTGCGGTGCCAGAATGACCCGCAAGACCAACCGCTCCGGCGGCAAGGAGTATCATTATTACTACTGTCCCACCGGAAAGAATAAAGGCTGTGCCAATCCCACCATGCTTAAAGAAAGCGATCTGGTGGAATGTGTACGTCTGAGTCTGAAATCCTACATTGATAATGTAGCCTGTCTGGAAACCATGCTGAAAAGTATTGACCAGAGCAGTATCAATCAGGCACTCATCCGGGAATACATGGAGCACATCAAACTCAATGAACAGCGGCTGGAAAAAGCGGTGGAATTCAAAACCCGGCTGTACGAAAGCCTTGTAAATGGGGTTCTGACCAAAGAAGAATATACATCCTACAAAGCCAAGTACACCAAACAAGCAGAGGACATCCGGGAGAGTATCCGGGTTCTGAAAGAAAAACTGGAGGAAGTCCGGGAAAACAAAAGCGAACGGAACCGCTGGATTTCTCATTTCACGCAGTTTTCTTCACTGGAAACCTTAGACCGCAAAGCGGTGATTCACATGATAAAGAGCATCCATGTACTCAGCAAAAATGAGCTGAAGATCACCTTTGCTTACGAAGATGAATATGCAAAGGCACTCAAGCTCATTTCGCTGGCGGAACAGAACGAAATCAGAAAGGTTGGATAAGATATGGCACGGAAAAGCCGAAAAGAAACCATACCGGTAATAATACCGGAAACAGAACATACCTGTCGTGCCGCTGTCTATGTACGGCTGTCTGTGGAGGATACGCACACCCATACTGTTTCTATTGAAACACAGCAGATGATTATCGCCACCTTTCTGGAAAGCAATCCCGAAATCAGCGTGTATGACACCTACATCGACAACGGAGTAAGCGGAAGAACTTTCCACCGTCCTGCATTTCAACGGATGCTGAACGATATTGAAGACGGTAAGGTAAACTGTGTAATCGTCAAAGACCTGTCCCGGCTCGGCAGAAACTCCATTGATACCGGGTACTATATCGAACAGTATTTCCGAATCCGCAATATTCGGTTTATCGCCGTTACGGAAAGCTACGATACCTCCGCGCCGGATGACGGCAGTAACGGAATCCTGATCCCGCTGCGCAACATGATAAACGAGGCTTATGCGATTGATATAAGCCGAAAAATCAAAGCACAGCAGAGACAGGCAATGAAAGAGGGCAAATATGTCGGCGGACGTACTCCGTTCGGATATGTCAAAGCGGAGGATGACTGCCACCAGCTTATCCTTGATCCGACTGCCGCCGTGGTAGTGCAGAAGATATTCCAGTGGGCATCGGAAGGTGCCGGACTGAATACCATTGTTCTCCGACTGAACAAAGAAGGATGTATCACTCCCAGTTACTATAAGCAGACACAGGGAGCAATCACTCACGAAAATCTGATAGGAAACGGAAAGTGGCAGACACGGACGGTAAACAAGATTCTCCACTCCTCTGTTTACACCGGCAATCTGGTGCAGGGACGCTCCAAGGTCATCGACCACAAACAGG
>JAFQWY010000317.1 GCA_017407225.1 Clostridia bacterium
GATGCCGATGCGGTTACAGTATAGCTTGCAGGTACACTTTCGGAGGAAATTTCACCGCCAGCCGAACCGAGCGAACCTGCAGAACTGCTTGCCGAAAGAGAAACGGATGCTTCTACCGCAGCTTCATCTTCCTTACGGTATCCACATCCCGAACAAATACTCCCGCTGAAGGAATGGGACTTGGTTTCCGTACTTTCTCTGCCGCATTCGCAGGATTTTGTTCGCTCATGCTTGGAATCCGAAACCGATTCCCAATCGCCGTAGTCCCATGAATGGGATTCGGTAGTGGTATTGTAGGTGATCCCGCAGTCACGGCATTTGGAAGCCACTTTATGCTTGGAACTGCTGTAGTCGGTGTACACGGTTCTGCTGTCATCGTGGGAACAGGATTTCGTATATCCGCAATATTCGCAGGTATTCCCGTCGAAAACGTGGTCATCCCATCCGGCATATCCCCAGCCTTCGGTGATGGTACCACATTTCGTACACTTGGACTTGTAGCTGTGCATTTTCTCGTTTTCGATGGTGTACACCTTCGTGTAGCTGTGGGAACAGGCGGCGAACACCGACACCGGCAGGATGGACATGACCATCAGAACCGCAAGAAATGCACTCAGAAGTTTCGTGAATCGTTTTGTCATATCTTGATTCCTTTCGTTTATTTTTGCAGACAAAAAACCAGCCGTTTCACTGTCTGCAAAACGACTGGTTTGGGTTTATTCAATTTACATGGTGGGCTGTAATCCTTGAGACTCGTCTTCATCCTGAACCATGTTATCAAGAAATTGGCTGATCTGCGTTTTTAATTCGTCATAGACAAGCTTTGCTTTAGAATATTTCTTTTCCGAGAAGGCAATAAACGGGTCATACCGCATGGAGGATTCCCACATGGTCAGCGTATCGGAAATGTCATCAAGCACCTCCGGCAAACCAATGCCGAGGTCTTCGCATTTCTTTGCAAGCTTGACGATATTGTGGGTAAACTCGGGAGTTTCACCGTACAGCAGAATCAATGCTTTAAGCTGCTTTTCAACTGCCTGCTGTATATGGTAGCAGGCTGCTGTCAATGCATATTCGTCCGGAAAATCTTCTTCCACCTTACAGCAAAGAGCGTAATCTCTTGCGGCAAGTGTTACGAAGTCATGCACGCTTAACATACATCACGGCTCCTTTCCTGTCGATCTCACTTTTCAGAAGCGGACTTGTAATTCTGTTATAGTGTACCATATCAAGCTCGGAAGGAACGCCGAGGTAAAAGCTGCGGGCAATTTTCAGAAATTCTTCCTCACTGACATCCGGTGCGTCAATTGCAATATCAATGTCACTGGTTACTCCGCAGTTCATTGTGACTGCGCTTCCGAACAGGATTAACCTTTCAATTCTGCTGTCCGCTTTTGCCAGATCAATCGCTGCCTGTGCCGCTTTCTGCTTGGAAGGAAACACATACTGCAGGGTGCTGTCACCCTTGGTTATCATCGGAAACTTACGCACGAAATACTCACCGTCCTTCCTCAAAGATTCGTTCAGAGGTAAGATCCTCTCTTACATTTATATTATATCATGTCCGGCTTAAAAAATCAACATATCCTTCTTTTCTTCACAGAAAGGTTACCGTTATTCCAGTCCCCACAGCTCAAGGCAATAGTTGTTCTTCGCCTGCTCGGTGTAGAACTCGATTTCTTCCTTCGTGAGCATCCTCGGTTCTTCCGGATTCTCGTATCCTTCTTCGCTGATCTGGATGGTCAGGCGGGTGCAAGTATTATTGCAGTACATTTCCACCTGCCGGTCATCAAGGTAGTAGGTTCCGAAGGTGCCGGATCGTGCGGGTACGGCTTCGTAGAGTGGATACCATTCGCTGTCCTCAGAGTAGAAGGTCTGCCAGATCTCACCGGTGACTGTCTGCATCATCAGTTCGTATGCTTCATTTACCTTGGTGGGATAGATCGTGTAAAACATATCCTTCACCTGTGCGAGATCGTCCTTTGCGAATTCCCGCATGATGATCGTACAGTCAAGGGACTGATTTTCGAGGTTGCTCTTGTCTTTGGGACGCTCGATCCACCAGCTGTCGAAGTTGGACGGGTTACTTGCTTCGGCGAGGGTGCTGTAGTTGTCCTTCCAGACCAGATATTCGCTTGAATCGGTTTCGTAGTTCCAGAAAAGTCCGGACTGATCGAGACGTTCGAACACGCTCATCTCACTGCCGTCGTTCTCTCTCGGATTGATGAGGACGGTATTATTGGTGCCGAACCAGTCCACGGTGCATCCGAAGGTTTCGGCGACTACTCTCAGCGGTACCATCGTGCGGTCGCCGATCAGTTCGCTGGCTACGTCCAGTTCGGTCTGCGTTCCGTCGATGATCGCCTGATTCGTGCCGATATAGAAGATGATGCGGCCGTCATCGATCACTGCGGTATGGTCTTCCGGATCCCATTCTACATCGTAGCCGAGGCTTTCGGCGATGAAGCGGACAGGGACGAGAGTGCGGTCGTTCTGGATGATGGGCTGCTGGTCGGGGAAGATTACTTCGCTTCCTTCGACCATAACGGTTACTTCCGGTTCATCGGAGGATGCGGCGGATGCTCCCACGGCGGCAGTGTATGCCAGCATGAGGGCTGCGAGGATTGCGGACAGGATTTTCGTTCTGTGTTTCATAGAGGTTCTCCTTTTCAAGATATATTATTTTGATTACACAATACCACAAGATATTGCGTTTATCCAGGGGTTGGCAGAAATGTTATCAGACAAGTTGCATGACAGACTTCAATTATCCATACTTCGCCGTATGACTTCCTTCCACCTGTACGGATTTCGCCGTCGCAGGCATATTGATCCCGAACAGCCGGACGTAGAAAGTCACATCGCAGATGCAGGTGTACCGGATTTTCATCCCGTCACGGGTGAACGACAGTCCGATGGAATCGACAGTGTATTCGCTTGTACTGGTGTCGATGCTGTTGGCGATATCGCTTTTGTAGGTGTTCTCCAACTTCGTTCGGTACGCACTTTCGCCGGTCAGTGTTGCCACGTATTCCTCGAAATCACTTTCCCGCAGTGCGGCGTAGGTGTCTTCGGAAATGGTGTACGCAAGATTGGCAAGTCCCGTTTTCATGGCGTTGCGGATCACGGTGGTCTGTATCTCCACATAAGCGATATACATGACCGTCGAAATGATGAGCGAGAACACCAGAACGACGATTGCCGTAAAGATCGGGGACGAGCCACGTTTACTTTTCAGTAATTCCATCATTTCCAGTATTCCTCCGATACGCCTGCACCGACGGACACCAGATTGATCGGGAACAAACCAAAATCCCCGAATCCGCCGAGGTAGGCTTTGGCGGTCACTTTCACTTCAAACGGTGTACCGAGCTGAATCTTCTTCCCGCTGTGGTAGGTGGTGCTGACGGTATAATTGGTATCGTGCAATACCTTTACACCAC
>JAFQWY010000318.1 GCA_017407225.1 Clostridia bacterium
ATCCGTCGGTTGTTTTGCTGCCCACCGAGCCGTTTATGCCGATGGAGTTGAATTTTATGGGATTGAATTTCAGATCGCTGGGATGTCGTGTCATATCCATACCTCTTTTCAGCTCTTTCTTCGCTTCGAACAGATGCCACTTTACAGTTCCCACGGGGATTCCCAGTTCATGGGCAATGTCCGCCTGCTTCCGGTTCTCGAAATAATAGGCAATGACAATCCGCCGCTGCAGCCGGGACAGGTACGCGATCTCGCTCCGCAGACGGGTGACGGCTTCTCTACGGAGAAAATCTTCCTCAAGATCGGTGCCGTCCGGGATCAGATCTGCCGCCTCATCTGCGGTAATCCCCGTGAAGGCGGGCTGACTGTCCCGGTAGTAGTTGGCGAGAGCATTGTGCGCCATGGCCCAGATGAATTTCCCCGGATCGTCGATGTCGTCCCGTTTCAGGAGGATGGAGAAGGCACGGGTGACGATTTCCTGTGCCAGATCCTCCGCATCCTCGTGGGTTCGGCACCGTTTCAGGGCAAATCCGTAGACGGGCTTCAGATATTCTTCCGTGATGCGCTGTGCGTCCGTTCTGTTCATGCGGTTCTCTCTTTCGGTGTTCTGTGAAAGCTGCTTTCACTCATACAGACACGGGAGTTGAAAAAAGGTTGGAAAAATTCCGGAAGTTTTTCGCAAAAATCTCCGGGGATTTATTTTTTTCCGGTGTCGCCGGAGGGCAGGGGATATTCCTCGCCGAAGGGGATGGGCTCGCCGATGTGGGGGAATCCGGTCTCGTCAAAGTACACTCTCTGGGCGCACATATGGCGGGGCAGGGGACTGTCGTTGGGATTATGCTCTGTGACGGCGTGGTAAGCGATCCATGTCTCCGTACCGTCCGGGGACTTGAAGAAGGAGGCGTGACCCGGTGCGAATACACCGTTGCCGTACTCAAACAGGGGGACGTCATCCTTCACCCACGCGCTGATGTTCAGCGGTTCGTCGGTCATCAGCTCCAGGATGCCCAGACAGTACTGATCGATCCAGCAGCCGTTGGCGGAGTAGACGATGAAGGTGCGTCCGGCGTTTTCCAGAAAATACGCACCCTCCAGGATCCGCTGATAGCCCACATAGGGTTCCACCAGCTCCCATGGGTAGGATGCACGGGCGAGAAGCACCGGCTCACCCTTCAGTTTTGTGGGGGACTCCATTTCCTGAATCACCAGCTCACCCCGGTCAACGTCCATGCAGCGGGAGAAGCAGCAGAACAGCCGTCCGTGGGCCTTGTCCTGCCAGATGGTGCAGTCGATGGCGGATTCGGTGTCGGAGAGAAGTCCCGCAAAGTCAAATCCGTCGAAGGGGTCGGAAGTGCGGGATTTGAGCACAAAGGTGCGCATCTTTTTGTCCACATAATCCTTGGTGGGATGGCAGGATGCGGCGGCGTAGATGTACCACAGCCCGTCGATTTTGTGAAGCTCCGATGCCCAGACTCCGTTGTACAGACCGTTCTTTTCACCGTCCGTGGTGAAAACCGTGATCTGCTCATCGAAAAGGGCGGAGAGGGTGCGTCCCCGGCAGACGTTGACCCCGTGGGGATGGAACCGGGAGCGGCAGGCGTAGTAGTACCCGGTTTCGGGATCGTAGGACACCGACGGATCGGCAAAGTCCGGGATCACGGGATTTTTGCACAGGGGGCGGTCATCGGGTGTGCGGGGCGGAATGACAAAATTTTCGTTTTTTCTCAGCATGATGTACCTCCGGTTAATTCCAGTCAAGGCGCGCGATGGAGACACAGCCGTCATGGGGGATCGGCTTGCCCGTCCATCCGCAGGTGGTAATGTAGTACTGCCCGTTTTCCGTGAGAATCTCGGGCGCATGGGCGTTCAGCTTTGTAATCGGGATTGCTCCGCCGATACCGCCGTTGTATTCACCGAAGCGGCGGGGATCCTCAGAGCAGAATACGAGGGTATCGCAGTAGTTCTCGTCCGCGCAGTCGGTGTAGGTGATGAAAAGGTAGTACAGTCCGTCCTTCTTCACCACGAAGGGGGATTCCATGGCGCCCCATCCCGGCTTCAGCGGTGCATCGTCCCCGGATGTGAGGGCGAATCCGTCAAAATCCCATGTGAGAAGATCGTGGGATGTGAACAGGGACACCGCGCCCTTTTTGTCGTGAACGCCCACAACGTACATGAGGTAGTCGTTCTCCCCGGTCTGCAGGATGAAGTGGTCACGGTGAGCACCCATCAGCGGCTCGTTTTTAAGGGTGACGGGGGTGCCGAACCATTCGTACATATCAAAGGATACGGCGAGACAGGTGGGCGAGGGACCGTAGAACATGAAGTAGTTGTCGTCACGGCGGATCACGCAGGGCGCCCATGCCAGAGTGCCCCGGTCCACGGATCGCCCCACCTCAGTGAAGGGGGATTCAAGGCTGTCCCCAACCCCATGGACGAAGTAGCGTTCGTTGTAGGAATTTGCCGCGAAGCTCGTGATGCCGTACAGGTGCCATTTGCCGTCGGATCCGGTGACAACGCAGTGGTCGTTGACGTAGTTGTCGTTTTTTTGGGGGCGGAACAGGACGTTCCATTCCCCGGAAATATAAGGAATTTTCATGGTTTGCTCCCGTTGGAATCAGTAGTTTTTCATGGCCGCGTATCCGCATCGCTGGCACAGCGGCTCTTCAATTCTGCGGTTTTCAAAGGATTTTTTCAGTTTCACGGCGCGTTCGGATGCGAGAATTTCCTCCACGGACTGACGGTACAGGTTCCCGAGGGGGATTGCGCCCTCCGCGTCCAGACAGCAGGGAACCACGGTGCCGTCGGAGAGAACTCCGATCTGATCCCGCAGCCCGTAGCAGGAGTGGGTATTTCCCCGGACTTCGGCGTTCTCGTCCGGCCAGTCGAATTTCTCGCCCCACTCCAGAAAGACCTTATCCCGGATCTTGTATCCCGAGTAGGTTTCCTTCCATTCTCCGGGAAAGAAGCCGTGCATTTTTGCGAGGATTTCTTCGTTTAGAGCATCCGCTCCCCCGGAATTCCACAGCCGCATGACGGAGATGATCCCACGATCAGACGCATCCCGGCAGAAGGTGAAGCATCCCGTCAGGTAGTCGTCGAGAGTGATGTTCAGACGGTTGACCTCGTAGGAGTGGAGGGACACGCTGACCTTGTGCAGTGCAGGAGCGTTCAGAAGAATCTCACGCTTTCTTGGAAGCAGGGTGCCGTTTGTGGTGAGAATCACGCGGAATCCCATGTCCCCGGCGATGGAGAGAAAATTGCCCAGCTCCGGGTGGAGAAGGGGCTCGCCCATGACGTGGAAGTAGAGATAATCCACAACCTTTTTCAGTTCTCCGGCGGCACGGGTGAATTCTTCCGCGGTCACGTATCGGATGGGACGTTTTGTGCCGTGGCAGAAGGTGCAGGCAAGATTGCAGGCGTTGGTGATTTCAAAAAAGGCTTTTTTCAGCATGGTTTACTCCCATAAGGTGATGGCGGCGCGGGTGTCTGCTCCGGTGTTCTGCATCAGGAAGGAAATCAGGGCTTTGCCCGTCTCCGCAGACCATCCGTCGGGGGCAATGTCGGCGAGATTTACCGTGAAGGTACTTCCGTCCGCGGCAATTACGGTATCAGCGGCACGTGCGGTTCCCCACGGGGCATACTCCGCGGTGCGGCTGCTGCTCCAGAGACCGTTGTGATACAGCACGGAGGCGGTATAGTCCGCGGCGTTGTCGTCGTAAAAATCGATCCGGACGGCAAGGGCAGAGTTTTCGTCCACGGAATGCAGATGTCCTTCGGTGCGGAGTGTAACATGGAAGGTTTCCGGGAGTTTCTTTGCTAGGACGGAAGCCTCCGAGCGGGCGTCATCGTGGGCACCCTGGGAGAGATACATGGTCCATGTCCGCCGGTCAAAGTGTGCATATCCGGATTCGCCTGCTTTCACACGCTTCAGATTGCTCCGGTCGGCATAATAATAGGAGGTTTTCACATCCTCTGCAAAATCGGAAGCAGGTTCGGTGACAAAATCTTCCTGTCCGGCACGGTTCACGGTGATGTACACCACGCCGTAGGAGGGAACTTTTCCCGTCCAGATGCATCCGTCGGCGGAAACGGTGCAGATGTCCTCCGCGATCAGATGCTCGGCTTCGGGAGCTTCGGTATAGCTGCCGTGACCGCCGTCAATGCGGTAGACCCGGCGGGTTCCCGTACGGAAGGAAGCGCGGTTCAGATTCAGATTGATTTCCTCCGTGGTTTTTGCAGTATTCCACAGAAGGACGGAAATTTTGTCATCATCCGCAGAGCAGATCACACGGACATTCTCGCCCTGATCGGCGGAATACCGCCACACGGGCATATCGTTGTACATCTTGATGGCATTGTATGCCGCCTTCACGCTGCCGTTTTTGTAGATCAGACCGTAGGGATCGTGTCCCACGGTGGATTCCATGCACTGTGCCCAGTGAACCCACTGTACATCGGTGCGCTCCACGGCTTCCATGACGGCATCCAGAGTGCGGCTGGCGGCGTGGTATTTGTTGAAGGCGCTGTTTTTGCCGTCATTGCCGCCGTTGTCCGAATGGAGCCAGGAGAATTCGTTGATGTGAATGGCCGTGGTCAGAAAATAATCATCGTCAAGGGCTTTGTTTACATAGTCAAGCTCTGCGGGCCAGGTGTTCCCGTCCATGTAGCTGTGGAAGGAGAAGAAATCCAGCGGGGCGCCCGTCTTCTTCACAACCCGGAGGAAATTGGTGGAGCCTGCGTTTTCCGCGATGGCGAAGGCAGGTCCGCCGATGACGGCATCGGGATCCGCTTCCAGAATTCCCTCCGCACCGTAAACGTACATCTCGTTGTACAGTTTGGCTTTGAAGTCGTCATAGTTGAAGAAGACACCGAACAGATCCGGCTCGTTGAGGATTTCGTGGTATCCGATCCGCATTCCGCTGTCGGCATAGTGCTTTGCGTAGGTGTAGTGAATCTGCTTCCACGCCTCCTGCCAGTTCGGGAGATCGTCATTGAGCTTCTTCCATCCGTCGTTTTTGTCCGAGGGATTGTCCATCAGCGGTGTGGGGATGTACGACCATGACATATAGGGCAGGATATCCGCGTCATTCATCAGCTGTACCACGGAATCCAGCTGATCGAAGTCGTAGACGTAGTTTTCCCAGTCGTCGCCCCTGCCCGATACCAGATCCGGGTTTCCGGTGTAGTTCCGTCCGTCCCGCTTACCGATGGAGAGGTCTATTCTGAGGGATTCCGGCTCCAGTGCGGCGACGAGGGGCAGATCCCGCTCATAGTTGGTGATGGGATCGATGGTGCCCGCGTTGTACATGGCGATTTTCTTCAGCAGGGAGAGATTTTCCGGGGAACTCAGATCGGCAGTCAGGTTTACGGCGGTGTCCGAGGGCTGAATCTCGGTGACTTCGACGGTTTCTTCGGGTAGTTCCGCGCCGTCGGTTTCTTCAAGGACAGTGCCGCTGTTGCATCCGGTCAGAAGAAGGAGGGAAGCGAGAGCGGCGGCGGTGTGTCTTGTGTGTTTCATGGGTTTTCCTTTTTTCTTAATAATCAGATTTTCCCCATTATACACCCTGAAGTGTGCTCCAAGTCAAGGGAAAACGGGGAAATACGATCGGTTGATATTATTCTCTGGCCAGTTTATAGATCAGGTCGTAGGCGAAGGCGAGATCCTCAATGGTGCAGTGGTTCTGGACGTAGTGGGTGGTGCAGCAGATCCATCGCTTGCCCTTCAGGAGACCGAATACGCGGCGGATTTCCTCTTCCAGACGTTCACGGGGAAGAATTCCGATGGCGGACTGGACGCAGATGCCGCCCAGAATGGCGAACCGGTCGGCGTACTTGTCCAGCCACAGATTGTAGGACATACCGGCGCTCTCCTGCCAGGGATGGACCACGTCGAAGCCCAGCTCCGCGATGCCGTCGGTGACTTTTGCCACGCATCCGTCGGAGTGAAGGCTCACGAAGCAGCCCCGCTCATGGACGTGATCGGTGACGGTTTTCATATTGGGGTAAATCAGCTCCTGCCACAGCTTGGGGCTGAACAGCAGATCCTTCTGTGCGCCCCAGTCGTCGGAGATGTGGATCATGTCCACGCCTCTGTCAATGCAGTGATCGGCGAATTTTACCGTCCACTGTGCCTGACGGCGGTACAGCTCGCCCAGCTCGTCCGGGTACATGGCAAGGTAGAGCAGCTGATTTTCGATGCCGAAGATGCCGTTGAACTGCTCGAAGAAGCCGGGCGTCTGGATGTAGCAGAATCTGTCCCGCTGTTTGTGGAAGCCGAGGACGTTTGATACGCTGTCGTAGTATCCGTCCACGTCCGGATCGGTGAAGATGTCCTCCTCCAGAAGAAGATCCGGGGTCAGCTCCTCGTTTTCACGGCGGAGTCTGTCCAGAACATCATTCCGGAACGCGCCGGGACCTGCGAAGAGGTGGGCGGCATCGTATTCGTACTGGTCTTCAAAAGCGGCAACCGAGCCGTATGCTGCGGTGATTTCGCTTGAAAGATTGGCGGAAACCCAACCGTAAATGGGCTGACGGTCGGTTTCCTGCCCGAGAATGGTACGGCGTACCCGTTCTGTGCTGTTCATGATGCCTCCTCAATATTCGCTGACGCCGATGCCGTACAGGTCACCGTAACGCTGTGCTTCATCCATGCGGCTGACGTGCCAGCCTCTCTCATTGAAATAAAGCTGACCGGGATCTTTTGCAAGGGCGATGGGACGTCCGTCGGCCTGCTGTGCCCGGAAGATGAGTTTTTTGCCGGCGGCGAGAATCCGCGCGAGAATATGATCCCAGTTCTGCTTTGCCGGTTCACCGTCGCCGGGCTGCCACTGAAGACCCTTGATGCCCTCAATTGCGAGAATGGAGTCCAGATGGGGAATCTGCCCGATCCCGTCCATGTGGTAAACGGCGTTGGTCAGTCTTGCGGCGGAGGAAGCAAGCTCGGGGGCAACGAAGGTGTCGAACATTTCCGGCCCGATCATGTAGGAAAAGTCGGATTGGAGAATGTAGCCGGGCTTTTCGCCGTACATGTGGTACCAGTCGGTGTATCCCTCGGCTTCAGGCGCCATGATTTCATTGAATTTATTGTAGTAAAGGAACCACATATCCTGCAGTTCGCGGATGCACCGGAGTACTTCATCGGGGGAGTCGTACAGATCCAGCAGGAGGTTTTCCGCTCCCCGGAAGCTCTGGAGAACGTCCATGACACCGCCCATATCAACCATGCCGACCACGACAGTGCCGTGCCACTTTTCCATGGCGGCTTCGTACAGATTCAGCACACGGCGGTAGCAGGGATTGTTTTCATCGAATTCAAAATGCAGCTCTTCGATGGGAATATCCTCTCTGGGAGGCTTGAACCATACCGTGTGGGGAGCACTCACGGGAGTACAGCCGAGAAATGCGGCCAGAGCACCGGGACCGAAGGCAGTGGTGGGGAAGTACGGGAATGCATCACCGTGCCAGCGGTGTGTGGTCAGACCGGCGTGATGGGATTCGATAAACTGCCGGGGATCGATGGAAAAATCCCACGCGGTGGGGAATGCGATATGGGGACCCTTGGACGGCTCGATTTCCGAGGGATGTCCGTGGGTGATGATGGGAACGATGGGGCGATCCAGCTCTCCTGCCCACCACTTCCGGTAGGTCTGGCGGAGAGTCTCATACTGTTCATGACTGAAATGAATAGGCATGGCGATTCCGTCCTTTCAAAATTATTAAAATCATTATACCATCTGCACAGCCGCCTTGTCAACGGAATTGGGAATTTTGGAAATCCCGCCGAAAAAATTCTGCAAAACCACTTGACATTTCCCCAATGGGTAATGCTATACTGTAGTCAGAGAAAGAAAAGGAAGAAAGCAGGAGGAAGGACATGAAAACCATACGGGAATTTGCGAAGCTGTGCGGTACAACGGAGAAAACACTGCGGTATTATGATAGAATGGGCATCCTTCGCCCGGCCTACACGGATCCGGAAAACGGCTACCGGTATTACAGCGATGGTCAGAGTCATACCTTCCGGATGATCCGGTGGTACAAATCCATGGGCTTTACCATCAGCGAAATCCGCCGGATCTGGAAAGGCGATTCCGAAAAGGTGCATGAAATGGTACAGCTGAAAAAAGAAAGTCTGCAGGCTGCCCTGAAAGAGTGCGAAGAGTGGATCGAATGGCGGAAGAAGGTGGACGAGCATCTGGATAACGTGATTCCCGTGGTGATCGAAGAAACGGACAGCGGCTTGATTTTCCGGCAGGAGGACAAGGTGTGCCGTATTTCCGGTGAACCGGAGGTCATCGAAAAAATCCGGCAGTATATCGGAGAGATGTTCCGGTATGATCCGCCGCCGCTGGAGTGGGTTCTGCCGCTCCGGGATCTGCGGGTGAGTCATACATGGGAGATGAAAGGAACGGTAAAGGAAATTCTGGCGGCTGACCGTGAGAAAATCAGCGGACCGGCACCGGAGGAAACGAAATTCTTTTACTGCCGGATTATAACCGGAAGGTGCGTGGATCAGCCGGAGGTGAAGGCTGTCAGAGATATGCTCCGGCGGTGTGTGTACGAGGAGGACGAGAGGTTTGTCAAGAATCTGACTGCCCACGACCTTGTACTGGAAGAGACGGACACCGTGTACGCAGAAATCATACTGATGGTGTGACGGGAGGCGTGGAAAATGAAGAAAATCAAGGAATTCGCCGTGCTGTGCGGAACGTCATCGAAGACGCTGCGATTTTACGACAGAATCGGACTGCTGGAAGCGGAGTACACCGATCCCGAAAACGGCTACCGCTACTACAGCGATGGTCAGAAGAATCAATACGAGGTGATCAGTATGTTCAAGGAAATCGGCTTTACACTGGATGAAATCAAAACGGGCATCCTTGGCGCGGAGGAAGAAGAGGTTCTGGAGATTCTGAAGAAAAGGGCGGCGGAGCTGGACCGTGCCCGGACTTTATGCCGTGCGCAGATCGGGGAGTACGAAAAAAGAATCCGCAGAAAATCGGCACCCGGAAACGGTGAAGTGGCGGTACAGCGGATCCCGGAAGAGGGGAAGATCATCCTCACAGACGGCACAGAGACGAGGGTGTTCCTCTGTCAGGGGGAGGCTCTGGATGCCTGCGCGGATGCAATGGAAGAAATGTTTTCTGCCCGGAAATATCTGAATCTGTCCTTTACGGATCTGGAAGAAACGGAGGCTGACCGGAGCGTTATGACTCAGGTGACGGAAGGGACTCTTGACGAACTTCTGAACGCGGACTGGGAATCCATGTTCGGGGAAGGCACGGAAAATGTCCGGACGCTGGCTGTGCTGATCCGGATCCCGCGGGGGCTGCAGATGAATATGACGGATGTGAGAGGGTATACGGATACCATTCTGGCGCGGCTTCAGGCGGTTTTCCCGGAATCCTGCCATGTTCTCTGGGGCGGCATCCTTGACGAAACCCGCCGGGAAAGTGCGAAAATCTGCGTGATGGGAATTGCGTGACAGAACTGTGCGGAGGTGAATGGAGTTTCCGATCGGATCCGGTATTTCCGGCAATAAACAGAAGGGGCGGAGGTGCATCTTCCGCTTTTTTTCTGACTGAACGCAAATCTGTGGAATCCATCTCCCACATCCGGATGGATTGAAGTCTGAAATTCATGGAAATTTCCACTGTGGTTTCCACATCAGAAGGGAAAATCACATGAAATCCACACTCAGTACAGGCATTTTTCAGCTCGATAACGGATGTTTCGGCTGCCGTTACACCATCACTGCTGACGGCAGAAGAAAGGATGTCAAGCGTACCACCGATGACAACGGCAAGCCCTTCAAAACAGAAAAAGCGGCAGTCCGAGCAAGAACTGCCGCTATGACTTCGGCACAATCTGCACCGGTCGTAAAAACGAAGAAGCGAAGGAAATTTCAAAATACAGCCGTCTGGCGATGTATCTCGAAAAGCTGTACGACAAGCTGAACCATGACTTTTTTGAGGATTCGCTGGAACGCCCGGTCATCACTGTACAGTCCACCGCCCGTGCGTATGGGCATTATTCCCTGTTCGACGCATGGAGCATCAAAGGCGAGGGTTACCGGGAACTGAACATCGGAGCTGGAACGCTTGACAGACCCATTGAGAATGTGCTTGCAACGCTCCTGCATGAGATGTGCCACCAGTACAACGACGTGGTACTGAATGTGCAGGACTGTTCGAGAGGCGGAACATACCACAACCGGCTGTTCAAGGAAACTGCGGAATCCCATGGGTTGACGGTAACAAAGACCGCGACTTACGGGTACAGCCGGACGGAGCCTGCATGTGCGGGATGAGGGAGGGATGAAAACAGACAGCGGGCGTTCCAATATTGGAATACCCGCTGTTCGTTATTGGATTATTAAATTTAGTCCTTAACCGGAAGAGTTTCATATCCATTCCATCCGGCGAGATGACGTGAGAGAATCATGGCATCACATCGAGTGATTCTGGAATCTGCATTAAGATCGGCAATTGTTCTTTCAATGCTTACATTATGCCCCGCGAAATACATCGCAAAAAGATCCGAATCTGCAGAATTCACAGTGCCGTCTTTGTTAATGTCGCCATATATGATATTAGCCGATACATCCCGGATGATGTCAACGAATGTTCGATTATCATCCGCAAAATACTCCGTGTCCTCTATCGTACTTACTTCAATATATGCTTTATCCATCGTTGCATCCGGTATTTCCAAAAGAATATGTCCCTGAGCACCGGCATCAAGAGCAATAGCTTCCATATAGATGACTTCACCATTTACATTGTCACAGAAAACGGTTATTACATCATTCCCCGGCATATTGCCCTCATTGCGTACTGTAATGCTTACATACGGAGTGCCGGCAATCTGTTTTGTTTCGCCGAAAACGGTGAAATCAGTATAGCCGAGCCGAACTTTGGCAGCAGAAGTATTATATACTTCATCGTACAGGACTACTTCAATTTCTTTGGTGATCTTCTGCGGGAAGGTATAATCAATCACGATTTTTGATGTTTCGCCCGACATAATGGTTTTAGTAATATCCAGAAAACTGTTGCTTCCTGCTTTGATCATACAGCTGTTTGCGGTACTGTGGCCAATATTTGTTACACTGACTGTCAATGCAACAGATGTGTCATCAAATAAATCTTCTTCCTTATATTGGATATCGGAGATAATAAGCTGCGGAGAAAAATAATCGTATTGAACACAGAGGTCGCTGGAGGTGGTATAGCTGTCTTCCGTAAATACTACATCGGTGCAGCGATATGCAGTTACCAATGCCTGATTTAACGCAACGATATCAAAACTGTCAACATAACCGTTGTTTTCCGGAGTCAGGAACTGGATTCGAGATTCCGTATTATCGGAACCGTTATATATAGTTTCGATAATCCTGCTGCCTCCGTTTGCGCTGTCGAAACAGGATTCCGTTGAAAAGATATGAACGCTGTTATCAATCGTAACAAGTTCAAAATCGGAGATCATTCTTGAGTTCGGAGTAACCGGGTAAATCTCTGACATACCTTCATCAAAAAATCCTACCGTACCGGAAACACTGACATACAGCTGATTGTCATGGAATTTCAGACCCGAATAATTTTGATTTTCATCAATGATCTGCTTTTCTTCTCCGATTCTGTATTGAACAAGAATGCTGTCATCAACTGTCGTAAAATCGTTGTCAGTATCGTGTATAGCTACTATTGTAGCCTGAGAGTTTTTATAAAAACCGATAGCAAGAGAGGGGATTGCATCGACATTTTCAGCAACAGCAAACGGTTCTTCATATTTCCATTTACCGTCACGATATTCGTTTGTGTAAATGACATTATTTTCAGTCATGCCGAAAATGTGGTTGTCGCTATTGCTGACCCAGGTGAGAAGTACACTTCCGTCTGTTACGCAGACAGAAGGCAGACGGTCGTAAACATCATTGTTTGTGGCTGCAGCGTGAGCTTCGAAAACACCTGCTGCGGGATTGAATTTCGCAAGGACGATCTCCATCGCTGCGGTATAGTCTTCTATGTCATCTTCCTCAGTAAATAAACGTTTTGCCTGATTGTAGACTACCCAGAGTTCTTTGCCGTCTGTACCGACCGAGAAATCCGCATCCACCAAACCGTTACTGTCTACGGGGTGCGGTGTACTCCAGCCGTTGTCATCCAGGATGGAAAACACGAGATGCTGGAAATTATACGGATCATCTCCGCCGTTGTCGTCCAGAAAGAACATGACTGCGGTATCGCCGATCACTGCAATCTGAGGATCTGCACTGTCGTATACGCTGTTTTGAACAGTACCGTTTTTGATTTGCTTATTCCATGCCGACATATATGTCAGGTATTCACGGCTGTTCAGAGAATAGGATTCGGTATCATACACGAAATCCAGTTCATCAGATAAGGAATTGCTTGCGAACGAGGTTTTCTCTCTTTTTGGATATAGAATTAGAGGATGGTCTTTGTTGTTGAATATCGTAATTCTTGGCTCGTACTTTACGATTCCAATATCCAATTTGGCATAGACACCTACTTCCCCATGAGCTCTGGCAAACTTGAGAGTAAACTCCGGTAAAATTCCCAGCTCGGCATCGATGGTAAATTTACCGTAAATACCGGCAGAAATACATCTGACTCCCGGACCGACATTGAGCTTTAGGGAAATTTCAGGTTTTATACTGATTTCATTTGGCCAAAGTATTGCTGCATTCTGCAGATCATATCCTACACGGAAAATTTCAAAAATGCCTTGTCCGGTTCCCTCCAGTTCGACACGAACCGGTATACTGGCAAACGGCACTAAGAAGGTATTTCCAGTCTCGAAATAAACGCGCAGTGTTATACAAACATTTCCGACAATATCTTTTACATTACCATATCTATCAAAACGAATGATAATATACCCGCCTACATATTTTTTGAATCCTTTTATATTGTTTTTCTCGTTATCCAGCCACTCTTTCATTGTTTCCAATTCGAGTTTTTCTTTGTTTTCTTTTGAAATATCCGAAAGATCTTTATTGTTTACCGTTCGATTATACCCAATCTTTATGGAATCATTCAGAATTTCATACTGTATTTCCGTGTCACTGTTGGTGAACTCCCAGGTGAATCCAGCAGGAAAGAATCTGCCGTCACTTATCGGAACTGAGGTGTTTATGGTTTCCGACGGGAATTTCGGATTTATTAACTCTGCTGAAATTACATTGATATTCAGCGCAGTAACTTTGGTACGGCCATCTGCGGTATACATTACTGCTATAATAGGTTCATACGGTATGAATTCCGCATTGGAAACTGAAAAACGTCCGTCTGTATTTTCTTGCAGAATCTTTTCGCCCTGTAGGAGCTGATACCGGAGGATTCCCGAGGGAGCAGTTCCGCTAACACATATCTCCGCTGTGAGAGGTGCTTTTGTATTGATCATTGCAGTACCGGTGCAGATGTTTTTACCATTACAGCTGATCGGAATAAGTTTGGTACTGCCTATTCGATACAGTTCAACGGCATCAAAAGCACTTTCCTGAAAACCGCAGTAATCGAGAATGGAGAGTGTTTCATAGTCCTGGGCGGAAATTGTCAGATTTACAGCATTGGCTTTCGGAATTTTAAATTCCGCCCTGCCTTTCTCGTCTGTAACACTTTTTTCGTTTCCAAATATGATCTCTGCTCCGGCGATTGGTTTGTCAGCGTCAGGATCTATGACAAGAAACACGATCGTTTTTTCGTCTTTTTTATCTATTTCATCTGTATTGAGATCGGTTTTTTCATGAGAAACCGGCGGATCATAAGTTGCTGTGTGATACAAATGGTTGTCAGGAGAAGTCCAATACGGGGATGTCCAGCCGGATGTATTGCCCTCAGGGTAATAGAGAATAAAGGTTGACCACATATCGGTTCGGGGATACAAACAGTCTTTTCCCCAATCATCAGGTACATCTCCCCTGAAATATGCTGTTTTCAGATTTGAGCACCACAGGAATGCATAAGTACCTACAGAGTTCACACCGGCAGGAATCTCAATGCTTTCAATACCGGCACAGCCATAGAATGTCCCCTGTTCGATCGAGGTCAATTTTGAGGGTAAAGTAATACTTTCTATTGTACTACAATTCGCAAAAGCATAGCTGCCGATTTCATTAATATTATTATGCAATACAACGTGTTTGAGACTGCTGCAATCAGCGAATGCATACGAACCGATGCTGGTGACGCTGTCAGGAATTTTTATGCTTTTCAGGCTACTGCATCCGTTGAAAGTCTGCGTATCGATAAAGGTGATATTGCCCGGGAGATTGACGTATGTCAGACTGCTGCAGTTCATAAATGCTTCCTTCCCGATAAAGCTTACACTTTCGGGAATAGAAACTTTAGTCAGGCTTATGCAGTTGTGAAACGCATCTTCTCCGATTGAATTAATATTGCCTGTCATACTGATGCTTTTCATGTTTGAACAATGATAGAACGCACTCGCACCGATAGATTTTACGGCTGCAGGAATAACGACATTTTCCAGACTGCTGCATATATAAAAAGTGTATGAAGGAATGGATGTAATACTGTTGGGCAGAGTAACTGATGTAAGACTTGTGCATTCTCTGAATATACCGTTACCCATGGAAGTTACCGTGTTGGGAAGAGAAATGCTTTTGAGTGAGATACAGTCGCAGAATGCATAACTTTCTATCGTTTTTACGTTTTTTGGAATATTGATGTTTTCCAGACGGCTGCAGGCTGAAAAAGCAGAATCACCTATGAAAGTAACACTGCTTGGAATAGAGATGTCTGTCAAATTATCGCAGTTATAAAAAGCAAAGTCGCCAATGGATTTTACTGTTGAGGGGATCACAAAACTTTTCAGACCACTGCATCCGGCAAAAGCGGATGCGGAAATGACGGTGATACCGTTGGGAAGCTTAATATCGGTGAGACTGCTGCAGTAATCAAACACTCTTTTTCCGATAGATTTAACAGAAGTTGGAATGTTAATGCTTTTTAGGCTGCTGCATGATGCAAAAATTCCTTCACTGAGCGAGGAAATGCCGCTGGGAAGTTTCATCTCAGTAAGAGTGCTGCAGGAAAAGAATGCATACTCACCAATAGATCTAACCGAGGATGGGAGAGTAATAGTTTCAAGACCATAGCAGCAGTAAAAGGCATAACTGCCGATAGTTTTTACACCGGAGGGGATTTCGATGGAAGAAAGGCTTTTGCAGTTATAAAAGGTCCTCTCTGAAATCACAGTTACACCGAGAGGGATTTTTATCGATTTCAGACTACTGCAGTTTTGGAAAGCAGATTTGCCTATAGAAGTGATACTGGTCGGCAGATCAATCTCGATGACAGAGGTCAGATTTGCAAATGCACTGTCTCCGATTCCTTTGACAGGATAGCCATCAATAGTGTTTGGAACTGTGATGACGGTGTTTGTTCCCACATAACCGATAATCACCGCATTTTCATTATTCACAGAATATGTGAATTCAGCTGAAGGTACGGAAGCATTTGCAGGTGTGCTGTTTTCTGCAGCGGAACAAATCGACACAGTCATCACCGTTATGAAAACATAAACCATATAAGCGAAAATTTTTTTCATGACATTCACCATGTTTGCGTAAATCAAATAATTTAATATATTCATTATAATACTAAATGTGAAATAAGTCAATTGTGTTATGCGTGAATTTTCTCTGTTTCAGCACACCTTCCGTATCCAATGTAAAATAGGGAACAGCGTCGTCGCCATTTCCCTTTTCGGATTGATATAGATTTATACGAGGTACTCTGTTCGTGAATTATTCGCCGAAGTATCTCTTGAAAAGACCTAAACATTATTTTCCACATTCTGTGAAAAGTATTGCCGAACAAACATTGGAAATCTGTATTCGAAAACTGGATATTCCACTTTCCACATTCAAACCTTCCACATCAGACTGAAAATCAACTGTTTCCGGAGAGTATCTTCCACACACTTTCCACACCTCAAAAACAAAAAGAGGGAACAGTTTCCTGCCCCCTCCATGGGTATGATTCGTTTGCCTGTACGCCTTTGCCTAAAACTCAGCCGAAGTATCTTTCCAGCAGACCCTTGAACGCTCTGCCGTGTCTTGCTTCGTCACAGAAGTACACGAAAATATGGAAAAATCGGGTATATCAAATCCCTCAACAAGACCGCAATCAGAATAACAGTTCCGATATTGATGACTACTTATTATTCGTTATCATATTCTGTCTTTCATTAAGTCTTTTTTTCTTTCCTAAAAAACTACCACCTAATATTGACATTATATAAAATACATCTATAACAAGCATGATAACTATGTAAATAATATCCGGGATATCATAAGCATCCAGAACAATCTCATCCTTCCACGAATAATATAAGTTCGCACAATAATACGCTGCTCCTGAAGCATACATATTGAATTTTACAAGTTTTGCTACAATAATCTGATATACTCCCATAAGTATTCCGGAAAAAATACTTGATGTAATATTCATTTCAATTTTTTTATAACCGTCGCGGTAACTTCCCAGAAACAACCCACCGCATGCGATAACCAAATAACAAAAAGCACGTAATTCTGTTGCAGAATCAGAAATACCCAAAAGAAAGGCAATTAATCCAACTATAACTGTTATGCATAAAAGTCCACTTAATAAGGCAACTATCAACCTGCCGAAATAAATAAAAGAATCCAATACAATTTTCTTCATCTTAATACGTCAGCCTTTCACATGATATATTGTTCTGAATAAATTCTCCGTCAAATTCAGTTTTATCGAACAGTTTCTCTATATCCAGTATATCATATTCTTTGTTATTTTTCAATTGGTCGCTTGTATCGTTCACAAATAATTGAAAAATCTATGAGGAAAAACAAGATTTCTTCATAGATATTTTGAAAATATATAGGGTTATTTTTTCAAGAACTTTTCGATTGCTTTTAACCGCACTTAATAATAAATTTTAGTTACACATTGGTGGTTGCACATTGCGAAAAGAAAAAGGGAAAACGGTTGCCCATTTCCCCTTGAATGATATGCTTTTCTTAGCCGAAGTATCTTTCCAGCAGACCCTTGAATGCTCTGCCGTGTCTTGCTTCGTCGCGTGCCATTTCGTGAACGGTGTCATGAATAGCATCGAGGTTGTGCTGCTTAGCAAGCTTTGCCAGTTCGAACTTACCAGCGGTAGCACCGTTTTCTGCTGCAACGCGGAGTTCCAGGTTGGTCTTGGTGGAAGTGGTTACAACTTCGCCGAGGAGTTCAGCGAACTTTGCTGCGTGTTCTGCTTCTTCGAATGCTGCCTTTTCCCAGTACAGACCGATTTCGGGATAGCCTTCACGGTGTGCTACGCGGGACATTGCCAGATACATACCGACTTCGGTGCATTCGCCTTCAAAGTTAGCGCGAAGACCTTCAACGATTTCAGCGGGAACTTCGGGAGCCTTGCCAACGCCTACAACGTGTTCTGCTGCCCAGGTCATTTCACCGGTTTCAACGATTTCTTCAAACTTTTCGCCGGGCTGCTTGCAAAGGGGACATTTGTCAGGACGAACGGGGCTTTCTACGATTTCTCCGCAAACGGTGCATCTCCACTTTTTCATTTTCATAATCTCCTTTTGTATGGTTAAATTAAATTTTTGACTGATATTGTCCGGTTTATACCGGTTGTTTTGATTTGCATTCCCGGCATATACCGTGGAATTCGATGTGTTCGCTCTCGACCGTGAAGCCGGAAGCACTTTTTATCTGCTCGATGACATGGGGATCGCTGTCAAACCAGACGTCGTCAACCTTTCCGCACAGCCTGCAGGTGATGTGGCAGTGGGGGTAGTTGGTGATATCGAACCTGTCTTCGCCCGCGGTGCTCTGGACCCGGTAGAGGATTCCGTCGGCTGTCATCTCGGAGAGGACACGGAAGACGGTTGCCCGCCCGATCTCGGGGTGCTCCTTCTGAAGCTCCTTGTAGATCGCTCCGGCGGATACGTGGCTTCCCATGCTCACAAGCGTTTCCAGAATCATCTGCTTCTGCGGGGTATTGCGGCGTTTCTTTTCTGTATTCATGCTGAATGCCTCGCGTTTCTTATTTAGACTCAGTCTCGCTTGTTGTGATTATATTATACACGATGACGGTAGGTTTGTCAATAGGTTTTTTGAAAAAACTTCAGAAAAATTTCCGGATTTTTCGGGGGGATTACGCTTGGAAAGCGTGTGGAACAGGAGTGGGTAGAAAATGCTGGCGCATTTTCGATTTGGTTGTATTGCCCGGCGTCGGGCAACAAATCAAATCGAAAACGCGGAGCGTTTTCTTCAATATAATAATCATAGTCCCCCTCTTTGCGGAAACATGAAATTCAACAAATTTCACCAAATCCCTTGACAAAACCGGCGATCTGTTGTAAAATAAAACATCCCTTTGTAAAAGCGATGACGGAGAGTGCATCGGATCTCTCCCCCGTCCCAGAGAAAGCGGCACGGTTTTCACAACCATGGTGTGAGCCGCTGACGGATCGTCCGGTGCTGTAGCTCCCAAGCTGAAAGAAAGAACGCGCGGATCCCGCGTCAGTAGAATCTTTCCGTAACTGCTGCGTGAATGCATACGGCTTGTCTGAGCCTGAGTGGCACCTATGGTGCAATTTGAGTGGTACCGCGGACTTTTTGTTCGTCTCAAAGAAATCTTTGGGGCGATTTTTTTTACGTCCCGGAAATTTTGAGGTAATTGATATGAAAACCAACATCACGGGTCTGGAATTCAAGATCCACGGCATGGCTGCCAGAATCGCGGAGCTTCGTGAAATCGAAGGCTACACCGTTGAGGAAATGGCGGCGAAGACCGATACAACCCCCGAGGAATACGCCAGCTGTGAACGGGGCGAGATGAATCTCACCTTCGCGTTCATTTACCGCTGTGCTCTGGCGTTCAACGTGGACGTCACCGATATTATCGAAGGTAAATCCCCCAAGCTGGCCGGCTATACCGTTACCAGAAACGGCGGCGGTCAGAAGATCGAGCAGGCTCACGGTCTGACCTACTTCAATCTGGCGCCCTCCTTCAAGAAGCGTATCTCAGACCCCCTGTTCGTTGAGGCGGAATACGATCCCGACAAGGCGCGTGCGGACATTGAAATGACCACCCACGACGGTCAGGAATGCGACATCATCATCAGCGGTACTCTGAAGGTGCAGGTGGGCGAACACGTTGAAATTCTGAAGACCGGCGACTCCGTATACTACGACTCCTCCATCCCCCACGGTATGGTGGCGCTGGAAGAGGATACCCGCTTCTACGCAATCGTTCTCAAGCCCCAGATCGAGGCGGCCGCATCCGAAAAGAAGGTTGTGGCATCCGCAGGAAGTTCCGTGCAGACCGAATCCGGCGACGAAACCCACCTGTGGCAGAACTTCATCGACGTGGAAACCAACGAAAACGGCACTCCCACGAAGATTGAATTCAAGAATGAAGACAAATTCAACTTCGCCTACGATATCGTGGACGAAATGGCCAAGATCCGCCCGGACAAACTGGCGATGGTCTACGTTGCAAACGACGGCGTGACCGATAAGCACATCACCTACAAGCAGGTTTCCCGCGCATCCTCCCAGTGTGCCAATTATTTCAAGTCCCTCGGCATCAAAAAGGGCGACCGGGTTATGCTGGTTCTCAAGCGTCACTACCAGTACTGGTTCGCGATGCTTGGTCTGAACAAGCTGGGCGCCATCGCCATCCCCGCACCCAATCAGCTGGTACAGCACGACTTTGAATACCGCTTCAACGCGGCGGGCGTTACCGCGATCCTCTGCACTGCGGACGGCGAAACCGCGGATCATGTGGACCGTGCGGCGGCAAACTGCGACTGCCTGAAGACGAGAATCCTTGTCAACGCACCCGGATCCGACGTCAAGCGGGAAGGCTGGCACGACTTCAACGAAGAATATGAGCTGTTCTCCGGCAAATTCGAACGGAACGAACAGAGCCCCTGCGGCAACGATCCCCTGCTGATGTTCTTCACCTCCGGCACCACCGGCTACCCGAAGATCGCACAGCACAACCACAAGTACCCCCTCGGCCACTTTCACACCGCCAAGTACTGGCACTGCGTGGATTCCTCCGACAAGGGTCTGCACTTCACCATTTCCGACACCGGCTGGGCAAAGTCCATGTGGGGTAAGCTCTACGGTCAGTGGCTGTGTGAAGCCACCACCTTCGTGTACGACTTCGACCGGTTCGATGCGGCGAAGATCATGCCCATGTTCAAGAAGTACGGCATCACCACCTTCTGCGCACCGCCGACCATGTACCGTATGCTCATCAAGGAGGATCTGACCAAGTACGATTTCTCCACTCTCACCCACGCATCCACGGCGGGCGAAGCCCTCAACCCCGAAGTTTACCGGTAGTTTGAATCCGCCACAGGGCTCCAGATCATGGAAGGCTTCGGTCAGACGGAAACCACCTGCATGATCGGTA
>JAFQWY010000049.1 GCA_017407225.1 Clostridia bacterium
ATTCCTGCCTCACCTGTTCTTTGAACTCTTCCGGGTAATGTTTCATTCCTTTTTTTCCTGACATAACAAAAAACTCCTTTGTAGTTATTTTACTACATTGGAGTTTTTTTGTCACTGTCCGTTTTTACTGGACCTGTTCACCGGTCTTTTGTTTTGTTATTTTTTAACAAACAGTTTTACGATTCCGTGGATCAGCCATCCGATCAGGCTTGCGCCGAGAATGAATAACGCCGTTCCGACAAGAAGCAGTGCGATGAATCCGCCGATAAGAAAATCCAGAATTCCCGTTGCACCGTTGATCAGAACCAGCAGGATGATCACAGCCGCCAGTCCGACGGGAAGCAGCTTCACCGTGATTTTCACCGCCAGTCCGCAGAGGATAATCTGTCCGATCAGGGACAGCAGACCGGGCAGAATAAAAAACAGAATCCAGATCCCCAAACCGACAGGGATTAAACTGTGCAGTATTTCGTACATAGTGTCTCCTTATTCAATAATCCTATATCCAGACATATCGAAAAATGCCTGCAGGTCTTCATCGATGGGAAGCACCTCGGTTCGTCCGGCTCTCCTGCAGGTCAGATAAACCACGTTCGCCGGGAATATTTCCTGAATCTGCAGAGGTACTGCCCGCAGAATATCTCCGGTTTTGTATCCGGAAAAGTCGGATTTACCGTTCTTCGGGCAGAGTCTGACCGGGTTTCCGTCTTCATCCACGGCCAGATGCACCTCCGTTCCGTCACTTTCGAGCTCAAGAAACACATATTCCTTCTCAAATCCCGGATACCCGATCAGCACTACGGCAAGCAGCAGCACTGTGGGAATGATCCATTTCAGATGCTTCATGCAGTCACCTTTCCTTCTTTAATCTGATGTCATCAGTATAGCATATATTCCGCCGTGCTTCAAGGCAGTCCCGGGATTTCTCATGAAATTCTCATGATTCTCTCATTTTTCTCTTGACAATTTTACCGGATTATAGTATAATATGTACCCATTTTATTCAAAAAAGGCGGTGATCGGATATGATTGAGTGCGTCGGAATTTCCAAGCAGTTCAAGGTTGCACGGCGCAATGCGGGACTCAGGGAAGCTGTACGCGCCCTGTTCAAGCGTGAGTACACCATCATTCATGCGTTGTCGGATGTGTCGTTTTCCATCGGCGACGGCGAAATGGTCGGTTATATCGGCCCCAACGGAGCCGGCAAGAGCAGCACCATCAAGATTCTCAGCGGAATTCTCACTCCGGATTCCGGACATTGCACGGTCAATGGTCTGGTTCCCTGGAAAAACCGGAAAGAACACGTCTCAAACATCGGCGTTGTGTTCGGTCAGCGCTCTCAGCTCTGGTGGGATGTTCCGGTCATTGATTCCTTCGAGCTTCTGAGGGACATCTACAAAGTTGACAGCCGATCCTACAAAGATTCTCTGGACGAGCTTGTCACCATGCTGGACATCGGAGAGATTGTCCGTACCCCTGCACGTCAGCTTTCTCTGGGACAGCGGATGCGGTGCGAAATCGCAGCTTCCCTGATTCACAAACCGTCCATTCTCTTTCTGGACGAGCCCACCATCGGGCTGGATGCGGTATCGAAAATCGCAGTCCGTGAGTTCATCAAAAAGCTCAACCGTGAACGGGGAACCACCGTCATCCTGACCACCCACGATATGCAGGATATCGAAGCACTCACGGAGCGGATTCTTCTCATCGGCGGCGGCAGAATTCTTCTGGACGGTTCCCTCTCGGAGCTGAAATCAAAAAAATCTTCCTCCCGCAGGCTGACCGTGGAGTATTCCGCCGGTGAGATTCCCGAAATTGACGGTCTGACTCTCACTTCCGCCCATGCCGGTCATGCCGTTTTCACTGCGGACACCAATGTGATCAGCGTATCCCGCGCCATCGAGATGCTGTCCCGGACACTGGAGATCAGCGATCTGTCTGTGGAAGGAACATCGGCGGAAGAACTGGTAGTATCACTTTACCGGGAGTTTGACATATGAGTACATACATCGCTCCCGCAAAGAAGTATCTGACCTACTTCCGGATGCGGTTCATCGGGGGACTGCAGTACCGTACAGCGGCTCTGGCAGGTGTGGCAACCCAGTTTGCGTGGGGATTTCTCAACATTCTGCTGTTTCAGGCACTGTACTCCACCAATCCTGCCTCGATCCCTATGGATTTTCAGGCGCTGTGTGCCTATATCTGGCTCAGGCAGGCGTTTCTCGCCATGTATAATTCCTGGTACTACGACAGTGAACTGCTGGAGATGATCTCCGGAGGAAACATCGCGTATGAACTGGTGCGGCCCGTGGACCTCTACTGGCTCTGGCTGGTGCGTGCCATGTCAACACGGGTGTCCCGTGCGGCTCTTCGGTGTATGCCAATCCTGATCGTAGCGGCATTTCTTCCTGCACCTTACGGATTAACTCTTCCGTCAAGTCCCGTGCAGGCGATTTTCTTCCTTATAACAATGATACTCGCACTGTTCTGTGTCTGCGGATTCGGAATGCTGGTGTACATCGCCTGCTTCTATACCGTCAATTCCCAGGGTGTCAGACTGGCGGCAACCACGCTGGCGGATTTCCTCTCCGGCGGCATTATTCCCCTGACATTCATGCCCGCAGGACTGCGTACCGTCATCGAACACTCCCCCTTCGGCGCCATGGAAAACCTCCCGTTCCGCATCTACAGCGGCAATATTCAGGGAGCTGAAATGCTGAAATTCACGGCACTTCAGGTGTTCTGGTGTGTTCTGATGCTGGTCATCGGAAAGCTCTGGATGAAATCGGCTCTGAAACGGGTCGTGGTACAGGGAGGCTGACATGGGACTGTATTTCCGTTATTTTTCCATCCATCTGCGCAGTCAGATGCAGCACAAGATGTCATTTTTCCTGACAACTCTCAGCCAGCTGGTGGGATCCTTCTCCATGTTTCTGGGGGTATACTTCCTGCTTGATCGGTTTGACTCGGTGATGGGATTCACCTATGAGCAGGTTCTGCTGTGTTTCTCCACGGTATGGATGGCGTTCGCGCTGGCGGAATGCTTCTTCCGGGGATTTGACCGGTTCGCACCCATGCTGGGCAACGGACAGTTCGACCGGATCATGGTACGCCCACGGAATCTGGTCTTTCAGGTGCTTGCCACCCAGATTGAGTTTTCCCGGCTGGGACGGTTCCTGCAGGCTCTGGTGATGATGTTCTACACATTCCCGCGGTGCGGCGTGGACTGGACGGCTGATAAAATTCTGACCTTTGCCCTGATGCTGATCTGCGGCGTTCTTGAATTCGCCGGACTGTTCGTGATCTATGCATCCCTGTGCTTCTTCTCCACGGAAGGGCTGGAATTCATGAATATTTTCACCGACGGCGGGAGGGAATTCGGATCCTATCCCCTGTCCATCTACGGCGAAGGCGTGCTGAAATTCTTCACCTATGTCATTCCCATGGCACTGTGGCAGTATTATCCCCTGCTGTACCTGATCGGGCAGTCGGACAATCCGTTGTACCGGATCGCACCTTTGGCATCCGTACTGTTCCTGATTCCCTGTCTGATTCTCTGGCGAATCGGCGTGAGACATTTCAAGTCAACGGGGTCATAAGCGTACAGAACTGAACCGAATACAAAACAGCACTTGTCATTCAGGCAAAGTGCTGTTTTTTCTGTATTATTCTGTTAATTTTGCCAGAATCGCCGCGTATTCCGGGGTATTACGGATGCAGTCGAAGGCAGGCTCTTTCTCAATCTCCCGGAGCAGATCCGCCCGGTCATCCAGCGGTCCTGACAGATATTCGTAAGGGATCCGGTTGAGCAGCAGGGACTGCGGATATCCCTCAAACACCAGAGAATCCGCATCCGCAGCCAGATCAGCGGCTTTTTCGAGAGATTCCAGACATCCGGCGGTGTTGCCCAGTTCCAGACACAGCTTCGCCGTCATTCTGCAGAGATGTACGGCAAAAATCATCCCCACCGGCCAGTTATGGCATTCATCCGCAATTTCATAGATTGCCAGCATTTTCCGGTATATGGCAATTTTCTCAGCTTTGGAATAGCAGTCCGCTTCCGCCGCACTTCTCAGCATACCGTCAAGATGGGGCAGAATATTGATAAAGCTGTTCTGAACGTGCTCCACCCGCTCCCTGCCCTGCAGAACATAGCTCAGTACCCGATCCGACGTTTCATAGAACCGGGGCAGGCGGCAGGCGATTTCCTGCGCTTTCTCATGCTCCCCGGCTTCTTCGAAGATCCGCCATGCTTCCGACAGCACCTGAAATACCAGCTGCTGATCGGGGCAGTGCTCCAGAATATCCTCGTACAGGCGGATGATTTCGCTGAGAATTTCCTTCGGCGGTGTCCAGCTTCCGGGGCATCCCCGCAGAGCGAAAGCAAGGTTTTCCTTCAGTTCATAGGAATGGGGATGCTTCGCCAGTCCTTCCCTTGCGATACGCACGCCGTCTTCATAGGATCCCGCTTCCATTGTCGCCGAACGGATCCGGCAGATCTC
>JAFQWY010000319.1 GCA_017407225.1 Clostridia bacterium
CCGACGGCGTAACCCTGCATACGTGACTGGTAGTCGCCACGGAGCAGTCCTTCGAGGTTGAATTTGGCGAAATATTGTGCTTTTTCTTCATTGCTCAACAGGGATCGTTGGATGGACTGTTCCCACCGGATCACCCACGGATCGAGCGTGTATTTCACAAATTCAAGGGACTGCTGTTCAATATTGGAAAAGCTCGATTTTTCCAGATCTCCGACCATGTGCGGCGGGACACGGAAAATTCGAGCGATTTCGTTGATCTGGAATTTTCGGGTTTCCAGAAACTGTGCCTGTTCGGGCGCAATGCCGATCGGCGTGTATTTCATGCCTTCTTCGAGGACAGCGATTTTGTTTGCGTTTCCGCTGCCGCCAAAGGTGGACTGCCAGCTTTCACGCACACGGGCAGGGTCCTTGATGGTGCCGGGATGTTCCAGTACACCGCCCGGAGCTGCGCCGTTTGCGAAGAACTTCGCGCCGTATTCCTCACAGGCAATAGCCATGCCGATAGCGTTTTTCGCCATTGCGATGGGGCTGTAACCGACCAGACCGTCAAAGCCGAGTCCGGGGATGTGGAGAACATCGGTGGGACGGAGGATCACGGTATTGTCATTATCCCAATGTGGCTCGTCTTGTCCTCGATAATACCGATAGAACAGCCCCCCCACATTGTCCCGCTCGACCGTCATTTTGTTCGGCATCAAGGGATAGAGTGCGATGATTTCATTCTTGCCGTTACGGATGATCTGTGCGTAAGCATTGCCCCACAGGAGCAGATGCGTCATGAGTGTCTCGCGGAAAACGAAGGAACTCATTTCAGGATTCGGCTCATCGTGGAGTAAGCGGTACAGCGGATGGTCGATGGCTTTCATCTTACCACCCTCGTCTGTGTATCTGTACAGATGCAACGGCAGACCTGCAACGGCTTCAGCGAGGATGCGTACGCAGGAATATACAGCAGTCATCTGCATGGCAGAGCGTTCGGTGACAGTTTTGCCAGATGTTGTGCCGCCCATGAAAAAGCTGTAGTTACTGCCGACTGTGCGATTCTGGGGCTTGTCGCGGGAACGGAACAGGCTTGTGAAAATGGACATTGTGGTTATCTCCTTTGAAAATGGGCATAAGAAAAGCACCTACCTTGCGATAGATGCTTCACTTATTAAATCAGAGATTCCCTTAAATCAACTGATGAATTAAGGGAATCATGTTTATCTGAGGGATTATTTTAACCGATAATAGCAGGTATTTTTGCCGTTGCCTTCGCGTTTCAATTCGCCGGATTCCACCATCTTCCTCAACGAACCCTCGACCGAACTGACACTCAACGCCGGACACAGTTCGCGGATATCCTGTTTGGTGAACCGACCGATCTTGTTCATCGTTGCCTTACGGACAATTTCGATAGCCGGAAGTTTTTCTTCCACGATGGAAAACCGATCCTCGAAATCCTTGTAAGCCGCGAGGATGGTGCCGAGAATATATTTGATGAACGGTACTGCGTCTTCCGTGCCTTCATGCCAGCCGTCCTGCGAACGGTTCAGGGCATCGTAGTACAGGTCTTTGTTCTTTGCGATCTTCGCTTCCAGAGAAATATACTTTCCTACGAAAAATCCGCTGCGGTACAGCAGAAGTGTGGTCAGAAGCCGGCTCATACGTCCGTTTCCGTCATTGAACGGATGAATACAGAGGAAATCGTGAATGAAAACCGGAATGGCGATCAACGGTTCCACCTCAAAATTTCCGATCACTTTATTGTATTCTTCACAGATTTTGTCCAGTGCTTCCGGTGTTTCATATGGCGGGAGTGGGGTAAACAGAATCTCGCTGTGCCCGTCCGGATAGCTTACGCTGATATAGTTCTGCACGTTCTTTGTCTGTCCGGCCAGCGGATTGTTCATGTGACTGTACAGAATCTTATGAAGCTGAAGGATATAATTTCTCGAAATCGGAATGGCATCAAAACTTTCGTGGATAATGTTCAGTGCATCACGGTATCCGGCGATTTCCTGCTCGTCACGGTTTCGGGGAGTGGTTTTTTCCTCCACCAACTGCTTGATTCGGGTATTGGTCGTCACTATCCCTTCGATGGCATTGGATGCCTCGGTACTCTGAACCTTTGCAATCTCCACCAGTTTTTCGAGTTCATCCGGCTTCTGCTTGAGGTACAGTTCCTGCTTCCCAGCATATTTATAGATTGCCGCGATATAACCGAGGATATCGGAATCCCACTTTTGATTCTTGATTGCTGAATAATTGAAATCACGCATCCCTTGAACACCGTCCTTTCCCTTATATTATACCTTAATTTAAGGGAATAATCAATGTGCAAGGAGATTTTTCTTCACACAAATGCTGTTATTCGGTTCCGTTTTTCATTCAGCCGTTCACGGAGCGCATCAAAAAACGCTTTACCCCTGATCGGAAGCCCGGCAGACAGCCTTTCTTCTTCGAGGGCAAAGCGTATTTCAAGTTGTTCCACGGAGTAATCGGCACGGAAGTTTCGCCATGTCATGCGTTCCCATTTGCGGAGCTGTTCCCAAAGATCGGGAAAATGCTTTCTCAGCATCCGAAGCTCGCTCAGCGGCTGCAGCGGGCAGCACCAGCATGAGACACGGCTGAACAGATCATACAAACCGTCCCAGTCAAAGCCTCTTTCTTTGCAGTAAGCAAGGCAATCGGATTCTGTCATACCCCATTCAATCAAGGGATGACGTATATTTTCACCCTGATTGCACTTTCTGCTTAAACGATGTTTTTCATCTGCCGCAAGTCCGACATATTCAATAACCTCATATGATTTCCTCAATTCATTAAAAAATTTTGTTCTCGGATGTGTTTTCAATTTTTCCGTACACCAACGTGCTTTTGGTCCCGGCCAACCGTACCCGACACGATTTAATCTGTTTTCGTCAATCAATTGAGTTGAATGTCTGCTTGCTACTTCCTTTTGGGTAAGGAAGAATTCAAAATCTTCTTTTGATTTTACAACCGTAATTTTGCGTTCGGTATACTCTTCGATAGCTTTTATATGTTTATACATGGCAGGAAATTCAAGCCCGGTATCACAGAACAGAATTATGTCCACCGGCATATTTTCTTCGAGCATTCGCAGTAACATTGCGGTCGAGTCTTTGCCACCAGAAAAGGCAACAATATGTTTAATTGGTTTTGTCATATGACCTCTAAAATGAACAACTTTATTTTACAAACTTGAAAATCTCGAATTCACAGAAACAAAATCCCCCGCGAATCATACACACTTTCCGACAGATCATTTCCACAGCGGATCGCACGGTCGAGAGCCATAATCGTGGCAACGGCACCGTCGATCTTCTCTGTGGATTTTTCTTTGTCCGGCTTGATGTTGCCAGCCGGATCGGTACGAATGAAAATGTTGTCCATCATCCAGTGAAGTACCGGATGTCCGCCGTGGGCGATCTTTTCTTCAAGTACCAGTTTCATGAGTTCCTTCGTCGGCGGAGACATATCCTTGAATCCCTGACCGAACGGAACCACCGTGAATCCCATACTTTCAAGGTTCTGCACCATCTGTACAGCTCCCCAACGGTCAAAAGCAATCTCACGAATGTTGAACCTTTCGCCGAGTTTTTCGATAAAGCTTTCGATGTAGCCATAGTGAACCACATTACCTTCGGTGGTCTGCAGGAATCCCTGACGTTCCCATACATCATACGGCACATGATCTTGCCGGACACGGAGTTCAAGGTTGTCTTCCGGAATCCAGAAATACGGCAGGATCACGTATTTGTCCTCCTCATCTTCCGGCGGGAAAACCAGAACGAACGCTGTAATGTCCGTCGTGGACGAAAGGTCAAGACCACCATAGCAGACACGTCCTTCCAGATCGTCTTCATTCACCGCAAAAGAACAGCGATCCCACTTGTCCATCGGCATCCAACGGACAGCCTGTTTCACCCACTGATTGAGTCTCAACTGACGGAAAGCATTCTCCTCGCCGGGGTTCTGCTTTGCGGATTCACAGGCATCGCGCACCTTATCAATGCCGACTGTTATGCCGAGGGAAGGGTTCGCTTTCTTCCAGACTTCGGGATCAGTCCAATCGTCACCTTCGTCCGCACCATAGATCACCGGATAGAATGTATGGTCGATCTTACGGCCTTCGATGATATCCTTGGCTTTCTGATGAATCTCATAACAAATAGACTTCGTATCATTTCCAGCTGTCGTAATGAGGAAGTAAAGCGGCTGCATTCGTGCATCGCCGGAACCTTTTGTCATGACATCGAACAGCTTCCGGTTCGGCTGAGTGTGCAGTTCATCGAACACCACACCGTGGGTATTGAAGCCGTGCTTGTTGCCGACATCAGCAGAGAGAACCTGATAGATACTGCCGGTCGGAATATATATCAGCCGTTTCTGCGATTCCAGAATCTTGACCCGCTTGGACAAAGCCGGACACATCCGAACCATGTCGGCGGCTACGTTGAAGACAATGGACGCCTGCTGTCGGTCAGCGGCACAGCCGTACACTTCTGCACGTTCCTCACCGTCACCGCAGGTCAGTAGGAGCGCGACAGCGGCGGCGAGTTCGGATTTGCCTTGTTTCTTCGGGATTTCAATGTAGGCTGTGTTGAACTGTCGATAGCCGTTCGGTTTGATCGTGCCGAAGATATCCCGGATGATTTTCTCCTGCCAGTCGATCAGTTCAAAAGGTTTCCGCGCCCATGTACCTTTGGTATGACACAGACTCTCGATGAAGGCAACGGCGAAATCTGCGGCGGATTTATCGTAGTGGGAACCCTCCGCCATGAATTCCGTGGGTATGTATTTCTTCAGCTTTCGGATAGGCACCACCTCCAAAATGGCATAAAAAAACAGCCATCATCGGCTGTACGAGGAACAGAGCCTCTCGGCTCATGCTCCGTTGTTTTTTTTCAGTTGTAATCCTTCATCAGGATCGTCAGGGCGGTTTCAGTGTCTGCGTCAACCGGTTCGATGTCCCACTCTCTGTCGTAGTTGCACACGATTTCGCCGTTCCGCTTGAGCATCAGCTTGGAAATGCGTCCTTCGTTGATGCCGAATCGGGAACCTTCCTCGTAATGCTTGACCTCATACTGGAAAATACTCTTGCCGATTCTGATTGCTCCTGTGTTCCACATAATTCTTTCCTCCGTGTTGTGTGTGTTTCCCTTGCGGTGTACATATATTAACTCTAACTCGGTAGAATATCAAGTCATATACGAGATATATACTACACAATCATTCGGAGGGGAAACTGTATATTTTATAGCTTCTTTTCTGGTATTACCACGTTGGAATCCGGCTGCAGAATGTCGAGCATCATTTTCGCACCAAGCTGGAATCCCGATTCAAAACCATCGGCTTCGATGATGGAACTGTACTGGTAGAGCGCATCCACGATTTCCTGTAGCTGTTCTGCCTCTTCGGGACTGTGATGTACCTTCCATTTTTCGACCAGTTTACCGACACGGTTGGATGCCTTTCGCAGGTCAGAATCGTTGGGAACGAAACGCTCCCAGGGATGCAGTTCACCGTAGAAAAGCTGCCGGATGATTGTTTTTTCAGTCATGATTGTATTCCTCCATGGAATCCGCCACACCCTGCTTGAGAATCTGCGGATCGAATTCGCATTCATGGTATCCATCCAGAATGGTCTTGTAGTAGAACGGGCTGGGCATTCCGAGCGGTCTGCCGTCGTTCATGATATACACCATCGCCTGTACATTCCGTCTGCCAAGTTTGACCGTGACGTTCTCCTTCCGGTACAGGAACGGCCAGCCTTCGTAACGGTCGAGTGCCGACTCGTCCGCCTCCGTGATTGCCCACAGCAGAACCGGAACGCTGCCGCCCTCGTAAGGCTCCACCGTTGCCACAGCACCGCCGTGTCCGCCTCTGAAAAGCAGTCGGTAGTTCTTCAGTTCACTGGTTCCGAGGATCGTTGCGGTCGGGCATCTGTACGCCATCTGGTCGAGGTTCAGGTTGCTTCCGTATGCGAGATAAATTTTGGGATACATTAGTTCTTCCTCCTATGCTTGAGGGTTCGTGACCCTTCTACCACCACAAGGGCGGTCATGCCGCCTTTATGGGTTTGCGGGGTCTGTCCCCTCGGTCAGCCTTTCTGCTTGCCGCCGTTCCTTC
>JAFQWY010000320.1 GCA_017407225.1 Clostridia bacterium
AGGACAGTTATCAGAAGGAACTTGCTTCCACCGGTGCCTGCTGGGGAGGCGGATGGGCGGGACATTCCAATCCCGATTACGATTTTCTCCTTCATGCGGGAACCTCCGGCATCCGGAAAAAGCTGGCACAGTACCGTCCCGTCAATCCGGATGAAAGCGATTTCTACGACGGATGCGAGATCATGATGGATGCGCTGGATATTCTGGGGGACAGATTCCGCGCGCTTGCTCTCTCCATGGCGGAAAACGAAACGGATGACGATAAGAAATCCGAATACCTCGCCATTGCATGGGCATTTGATGTGATTCCGAAGAATCCGGCTTACGATATGCGCTCGGCAGCCCTGCTGTTCTGGATGGTGTTCACCTTTGACGGCATCGATTCTCCCGGGCGGCTGGATCAGTTCTTTATCGACTACTGGTGCGCGGATGAGAATCCCATGATCCATCTGGAGCGGCTGTGGCAGGAATTCCACAACACCCGGACGTGGAATCTGTGCATCAGCGGCAGTGACGAAAACTGGAACGACTGCACCAACGAGGTCACATGGGCGGTGCTGGATCTGGCGGAAAAATACCGCTATCAGACTCCAAACATCACCATGCGCATTCACCGGAATACACCTGAAACTCTGTGGAACCGTGCGGCTCAGGTTCTTGCCACCGGAATCGGAATGCCCGCTCTGTACAACGACGAAATAGTCTGCCCGGCTCTTGAAAAAATGGGAATTCCACCCGTACACAGCCATCTGTACTGCATGAACGGCTGCAATCAGATCGACATCATGGGCAAGTCCCACATGGGTCTGGAAGACGGCGAGGTGAACTTCGGCAAGTGTCTGGAATTCGCCCTCCACGACGGTGTTGACATCCAGCGGAACGCACAGGTCAGTATCCACACGGGAAACGCAAAGAAATTCACCACCTTTGCGGAACTGATGCGCGCCCTTTACCGTCAGGTGGATCATGTGACCGATGTTTCCGTCAGCCTGTCCGTCTCATCCCAGATGACCTACGCACGGTATGCGCCCTCCCCGCTGAGGTCCTGTCTCCTGGAAGGATGTATTGAGACCGGACGGGACTACAAAAACGGAGGCCCCCTCTACGGCGACGGTCAGATCCTGTCCGAGGGGATGCCCGACTGCGCAGACTCCCTTGCAGCGATCAGAAAGTTTGTCTTTGACGAGAAGAAATACACCATGGCGCAGGTTGTGGATGCGCTGAAGGCCAATTTTGAGGGATATGAGGAAATGCGTGCCCTGTTTATGACCGCGCCAAAGTTCGGCAACGATGACGAATACGTGGACTCCATCATGAAGGATCTGTCCGGTCACTGGTTCGCCTATCTGAAGACAAAATCCACCTATCGCGGCGGTATTTTCGCGGGCGGATGCAGTACCTTCAGCCGTGCCGCCAACAACGGACGTGCCTGTGCCGCTCTTCCCAACGGTCACCTCTGCGGGGATCCCCTGTTCGCCGACTGCATCGGTGCGGTACCCGGACGGGATGTGAACGGCCCCACTGCAGCAGTGAAATCCGCGCTGACCTACGATCAGACCGAAGTGACCAGCGGATTCGTATTCCAGCTGCGTTTTGACAAGCGTCTGTTTGCCACGGAAAAAGGCATGGATTCCTTTGTGAATCTGGCAAAGGCCTATTTCGCAGGCGGCGGTCAGCAGTTGTCGGTGAATGTGCTGTCAGCAGACGAACTGCTTGAAGCACAGAAGCATCCGGAGAATTACGGTGATCTGATCGTCCGTGTGGGCGGCTACAGCGATTATTTTGTACGCCTTTCCCGTGATCTGCAGGACAATATCATTGCGAGAACAAGCTATTGAGGTATAAATCATGGTACATACAAGCGTAAGATTCACTACATCCAACTCAACATGGCAGAAAATCCACGATGCGGCGGTCGAGGTTGAGAAGAAAAACATCATTCCCGCAGAGGACACCCATGTTCTCATCGAAGGCGGCGGCTACAACGGCATCTGGCTGGAAACTCAGCCCATGGGCGGTGAAATGTATGCCACCCACAACATGGAAACCGCACTTGCCAACCAGAAATTCTTCATGGATCACATCCGTGAGGACGGCAGAATCCCTTCCGTGATCCGATTCCATAACGGTCAGATCCAGCAGAAGATGTTTTCCCATTTCCAGGGTTACTGCTTCCCCTATCATGCCCTGAATCTGTATTATCTCAACGGACGCGACAAGGAGTATCTCAGCCAGCTCTACGATGTTCTGGAACGGTTCGACAATTATCTCTGGAAAACCCGCGATTCCGACGGGGACGGGTGTCTGGAAACCTGGTGTCAGTGGGATACCGGCGAGGACAACTGTACGCGATTCTTCGGCGGGCCGGAATCCTGGGGCAGTGATGAGGCTCCCTACGGACAGAAAAAGCTCCCCTACGAATCCATGGATATCATGAGCTACTCCGTGGACGGGCGGCAGACCCTCGCGGAAATCGCAGCGATTCTGTACCCAGATTCCGATCTATCACGGCAGTGGGCGGATAAAGCACAGGCAGTACGGGACAAGATCCGGGCATATCTGTGGGTGGACGAGTGCTCCGCCTGCTTCGACCGGGACTGCAACAACGAAATCATGCCCGCGCTGATCCACAACAATCTGCGGTGTATGTATCACGGCTCCTTCGACACCTACATGGCAAAGCGGTTTGTGAATACGCATCTGCTGAATCCCGAAGAATTCTGGACTCCCATGCCCCTTCCCTCCATTGCTGCAAACGATCCCCTGTTCTATTCCAATTCCAACAACAACTGGAGCGGACAGCCGGAGGGTCTCACCTATCAGCGGGCTATCCGGGCGCTGGAAAACTACGGAATGTATGATATCATACCGAAGCTTGGCAAGAAGCTGTGCGAAGCCATTGCTCTCTCCGGAGAAAACATCCGCTTCACCCAGCAGTTTGATCCCTATACCATGGAGCCTTCCCCCTACGGAAACGGATCTTACGGCCCCACAGCTCTTGCATTCATGGAATACACCACCCGTATGTACGGTCTGAAAATGATCCGCGACAGCATCATCTGGACGGGTATTGCCGATGACACCGAAGAAGCGGAATTCATCTTCGAGCACGGCGACTACACCTACCGGTTCCATATGCACGACGGTGTTTTTGAGGGCTGGATCAACGGCAAGAAGAAATTCGACAGTCCCAGAGGCACCCGCGTGGTCACCAATCCCATCGGGGACATCACGGACATTTCAATAATTTAAGTTTGGAGAACATTATGATCAAACAGATAACCCTCGGCTCCACCGGCATCGTATCTCCCCAGAACGCTTTCGGTGCCCTTCCCGTTCAGCGCGACGACATGGAAACCGCTGTCCGCATTCTCAGACGCGCTTACGAAGGCGGCATGACCTTCTTCGACACCGCCCGTGCCTACTCCGACAGTGAAGAAAAAATCGGCGCTGCTCTGGCGGATGTGCGTGACAGAATCCACATTGCCACAAAAACCGGCGCATCCACCCCGGATGAAATGAAAAAGCATCTGGAAACCTCCCTGACTCTCATGAAAACCGACCATGTGGACATCTACCAGTTCCACTGCGCAGGACAATGTTACGCTCCCGGTGACGGTACGGGGATGTACGAAACCATGGAGGATTTCAAGCGTCAGGGCATGATCCGCCACATCGGCATCACCTGCCACAAGATCGGCGTGGCAGAGGAATGCGTGGATTCCGGACTGTACGAAACCATGCAGTTCCCATTCAGTTATCTTTCCGGCGAACGTGAGATTGCTCTGGTGGAAAAATGCCGGGAAAAGAACGTGGGATTCATCGCCATGAAGGCTCTTGCCGGCGGATTGATCACCGATTACCGTGCGGCGTTCGCGTTCATTGCAAAATACGACAACGTCCTGCCCATCTGGGGAATCCAGCGGGAGCATGAGCTGGAACAGTGGCTCTCCTGCATGGAAAATCCCCCGGAATACGCAGGTGAACTGGCTGATCTGATCGAGCGTGACAAAGCACAGCTGGGTGCGGATTTCTGCCGCGGCTGCGGATACTGTATGCCCTGCCCCAAAGGTATCACCATCAATCAGTGTGCCCGGATCTCTCTCATGCTCCGCCGTGCCCCTTCCGCATCCTGGCTCAGTGAGCACTGGCAGGCAGAAATGGAGAAGACCACGACCTGCATTGAATGCGGCGCATGCATCAAAAAATGTCCCTATGAGCTTGACACACCCGCCCTTCTGAAGAAAAACTACGCCGATTATCAGCGTGTTCTCTCAGGAGAGGTCAGTGTAAAATGAATACAACAAACCCGCAGATGTCTCAGAAATCTGCGGGCTGTTTTATTGAATCAAACCTTTCTCAGGATCGGATTATTCTGCGGGAGTCTCGGGAGTTTCTTCGGGCACCTCGGGGGTCTCCGGAGTTTCGGGAACTTCAGGAATATCAGGAGTTTCGGGAGCTTCAGGAATATCAGGAGTTTCGGGAGCTTCCACTTCCGCAGTCACAATTGTGAAGGAAACCTTGAATTCTTCACTTCCGATTGCGAAGATCAGAGTGTAGCTTCCGTCTGCGAGAGTTTTGCCTTCAGCGGGCTTCACCGCGATGGTGTTGTTTTCCCCCAGGCCGATGGTCATGCCGGTCAGATCCGCTTCGGTTTCACCTGCAATCAGCTTATTCAGAGAAAGCTTGCTGTCAGCAAAATTTGAAAGGTCGAAGTCGGGAGTGATCGCGATGCCGTTCTTGTCGGCTGCAGCGTTGAACGCTGCGTTTTCCCCTTCGATGATGAGGGTCACATTGCCATGGTCAGCGATGAACTCGATGTTTCTCATATACAGGTCGGAAAGCTTGACTGCTTCGATCTTGTTCTTGTCGGTGATGCGGATGATCTTTACGTTTTCATCCAGAGTGAAAGTCGCGCCGTCAACGGATACAGTACCGGAGGTGTAGCCGGTTACGAAACCGCCCACCATGATGTCTGCAGCGGTGTCAGTAATGGTATCGTCGCTGCCGCATCTGTAGTCGCCGCCGATGGTCAGTTCGCTGTAGCGGGACAGCTTGGTTTCAATCTCGCCGGTTGCGAAGTTGTACACCAGATATTCCACATACGCGCTGCCGTCTTCGTAAACATAACCGTTTTCCGCAAGGATTCTGACGAATTCCGCGTCAAGATCATAGTTGCCCAGTGCACCATCGCTGATGAACAGATACTTGAGGGTTTCCACGGAGCCTACTTCGTTGTCGAAAATCGCAGTCACAGCCGCGCCGTCATTTACTTCGATGGTGGAGTTGTACGCACCGGATCTCTGCATGATTCTGCCGTTTTCGTTTACTACAATTACGGTATCCTTGTCGCAGACAAAGCGGATGTTGTCAAGACCTGCCACGGAGGACAGCACGGTGCCTTCACCCTTGTTCATGGTGTAGTAGTTTCTGCCGCCCAGTTCAATGGTGGTGTTCTCTGCGTTTTCGATCATATATGCGATTTCGTCCAGACCGTCTGCGGACTGAATAAATTCGTGTCTGCCGGAGATAATAATGCCGTCTTCAACAGTGGGCTCCATGAGAGTGTAAACATCGGAACGTTCGGTGTAGCGGTATACCTTGCCTTCCTTTGCACTGCCGTCCTTGACATAGATATTCCGTTCTTCACCGTCGATGAACGCGGTCAGCACATAACGGAAGCTGCCGTCTTCGTAGATTCGGTGAGCATCGGACAGTGCTGTCAGGTAACGGCTGGAATCGGAGATGGTCACGCCTTCGATGACTGCCACGATGGCATCCTTGTAGAGAACCACGGATGCGGTGTTGCCGAGACTCAGCTTATTGCGGATGGATTCAGCGGAAATACCTGCGGTCGCATTGCCCAGATCGTAGGTGTTGTCGCCGATCTTCGCGGAAGAGTTGGTAATCCGCTTTACAGTACCTGCTTCAATGTCGAGAATCTCTGCGATTTCCAGTTCCAGGGTCTTAGCGTTGTAGTAGTAGAGAACATAGTCTCCTTCTTCCGCTTCTGCTTCGTTGCGAATGTTCAGATCGTCTTCCTTCTTGTTGCCTGCAATGTTTACCTTGCCGTCTTCGATGGAAAGTTCGTCCATTTCAAACACACGGATCAGACCGCGCTTTGCGGTTTCACTGCCGCCGTCGAACATGAGAGTCACACGGTAGAAACCAAGCAGCTCGGACAGTTCAGCATTGGTTTCGATCCGTTCCAGCTCACCGTCGCCGTCGTAAGCGTAGAGCATCAGTTCATTGTTGTTGGTGGAAAGCTCGTCGGAGTATTCATCCACCAGAGTATAGTGGCTGCCGCCGATTTCCACGGTGTTCTTGTCGTTGTTCAGTTTTACCGTGTCAAAGGATTCGGTCTTGGTGAAAGGCACAGCGGAGAGCACGGTGTATCTGTCATTCTCTTCGCCGTAGATCACACGGAAGCTCTGACCGATATAGTCGTTGGCGTCACCCTCCAGATCCAGATCGTCAGCCTTGACGGTCATATAGAAGGACTTGCTGTCATTTTCGCAGAGAAGGGTTACATAGCCGTTCTTTACTACGGTGTTGTCTTCCAGCGTGTAGTCATTGGTGGAAACCAGCTGAGCATGAGCCATGCTGTAGCCGAACACTTCTTCAATAATGGACGTGGATTCGTAGTAGATGTTGCCGCTCTGGGTGTTCTTGGAGATGAGGTACTCTGCAGTCAGCGCGTTGTACAGGATCACTGCGGTTTCCGCTCTGGTCAGGGTTTCGTCGTACGCCACTCCGTCCAGACCTCTGTCAAGGCCCAGCTTGATACCTGCATTGATATAGGACCAGGGGTAGCCTGCATTCATCTTTTCGCTGTCCTGCCCCAGTGCACGCACCAGCATTGCCATAGCATCCTGCTTGGTGATGCCGCCCTTGGGATTGAAGGTGGCCTCGGAAGTGCCCAGAATATAGCCTGCCGCATTTGCCCAGGAAATCGCGCCGTTGTAATAAGGTTCGTACAGGTCGGTGAACTTGGTGGTATTCACCCGTCCGGCGTCGTCCCTGCCCAGCATCAGGCGGAACAGAAGGGTTGCCATCTGTTCACGGCTTACGTTTTCATCCGGGGAAAACTTGTTTTCGTGAGTCCCCTTGATTACACCGATGTCAGTCAGAATGGAGATCTCGGTCTGTGCATCGTGGTCGTTTTTTACATCGTCAAAATCTTTTGCAAAAGTCACTGTACCGCATCCGGCAACGAGAGCCGCTGCAAGAGTGGTACCGATAATTTTCTTAAAACCGTTCATTTGTTATCCTCCTGTGGTTTTGCCGGCGGGATTTTCTCTGTCTTACCGCCGCGAGCATATGATATCACACAGGTGGAATAAAATCAACGGTTTTTGTGCATATGCAATATAACTGCAACATATTTTCATCTTAAATTCATTAATTTGCATAATTCTTCCACTATAGGAAACTTCATCATGCGCGGATTTCCGGGCACAGGAAAAGCAGGAAAACAATAGAAAAATGACCGGCCGATGTGTGTCAGCCGATCATTTTCGTTTATTCTTCAGGGTACTCTTCGGCGTGGATCCGCTTGGTCGCATCGACGATCTCACCGAAGTAAGCATTTACCGTGTCGCCGCCGTCATGGAGATTTGACATAACCACCAGCGCATAGGGATGCTCATCGAAAATCACCGCAGCATCGTGATAAGCATCGATATCCCAGCCGTATTTATGAGCACAGGTTCCCTCGGGATAATGCCGCGCGAGAATTACCAGATGCTTGGATCGGGTCATACAGTCCTTCATCCACAGAGCATAATCGCTTCCTGCCGCCATGTAGTCGTGCATCACCGTCAGAAATTTCACACAGTCATCCGCCGAGAGATTCATAAATCCGGTTGCAGTTCCCTGCACGCCAAGCTCGGCAACCAATTGATAGAAGGAATTGTACCCGAACCGCTGACGGATCTGAGCAAAGGCGATATTGTCGCTGTACAGCAACGCGTATTCGATCAGCTCCCGCCATGTCAGCTGAAATCCGGCAGACTGATTCATAATCTCGCCGGAACCTTCCTCCATCATGGTTTCGGGATCGAAGGTCCAGATTTCATCCAGATTGTATTTTTCCTCACCGGGCAGATATATAAGAGTACCATCGGCATTGTAATTGGGATGGCTGTCTTCAAACAACGGATTTCCCTCCGCATCCCACAGTGGATTTCCGTCCGAATCAAAATCGCGCTTGTTCTTCTCAAAATCCTCAATCTCACGGATCACAGCATAAACAAAAGGCGCTTTGATCACACTGGCTGAGTAGATGATCTCATCAGAGTGGTATGTAACGCTCCTGCCGGTGGTAAAATCATAGTAAGCGTACTCCAGGTGGGGATATTCGGAATAGATACTTCCGTCTTCGTTTTTCACATATCTGGGAGGAGCGCCGGTCTCCAGCAGATCGAACAGCATCTGTTCTGCTTCCGTCCTCAGAGGGACTTCCGGTTCCTCCGATACATCCGGGACATCCGGCTCTGTTTCCGCGGCTGATTCTTCCGTCCTCTGTTCCGACTCACGGATCAGCACTTCCATTTTCCGTTTCAGCTCCTCGGCGGAAGATAAAGCCTGATTCCGCGATTCCCGAAGTCTCTCCGTCACAAGAAGATTTACTTCATTCTTATGTTCCAGTTCCGCCAGTTCCTGCTCCAGTTTTTCGGCTTCTGCTTCTCTGGCTGCAATTTCAGTCTGAATTTCCTCAAGCAGAACATCCATCTCCGAGATGACAGCGTCCCGTTCATCCAGTTCGTTGTCCATGGATGTAATCTGTGCGAGCATTTCTTCGATTCTTTCGTCCAGCCGGCTGTTTTCCTGAATCAGTACTTCATTTTCCGCAAGAACCGCTTCATGGGCTTCTCTCAGCTGTATCAGCTGCAGATTCATCAGATTGTTTTCTTCCCGTTGTTCCGAATAAAGATACAGAAGAACGGATGATATGCCAATGATAATCACTGCTGATACCATCAGCAGCACTGACAATAATTTGTGTTTGGTGCGATCGGTCAAAATTTCCTCCGTACAACGAAAAATCCCGCGCAGAAATTTCAACGCAGGATTGGATAAGCTGTGGTACAACCTTCGGGAATCCCGCGTCTGCGGAAATTCTCCGTATTCAATTGCTGTTGCCGCTGTAGAAAATCACTTCCTGAGGATACCGCATTCCCAGTTTTTCCGTAGCAACTTCTTCGATATAGGCATCATCGAAAGGCTTCTGCAGATCTGCGGTCAGTTCATTTATGTAGTCATTCACTTCCGTGATCTGTGCATTCAGTTCGGCGATGCGTTCCTGTTTTTCGTTGTTGTCAAGGCGAAGGGTGACAATTACAATGGCAAACAGCACAACAATAACAAAGGATGCTGTACGAACTACCGTATTCCTGAGAAAACTCTGCACTGTTTCCACTCCCCTTCCCATTCTGAAACGGCATCAGTCCAACCGGATTTCGCGTGCCAGTTTCTTTTTAACACATTCAAGCCGATGCAGCTTCATCAAAGTCATCAGTTTTTCCGCTGCAGAACCGACCGTATGCCGGAACAGCCATTCCGCTGTCCTCTTCAGCAGCCGCAGAACGAAGACTGACGGCCGGACAATCACAATCCGGAAAACAGTACGGATACCTTTCACGATGGTCTCCGACACTGCCATTACCAGCTTTCCTGCGGTGTTATAGTACACGGCAAACCCGGATGCTGCCGCCAGAAGAAGGTACATCCTCAAGTCCCCGTCCGTAAACTCATACAGAAAAACCGACAGCATAACCGTGACCACTGTCATATAGAACAGATCCGCCGCAAAGAAGAAAAGCCACGGCAATCGGCCTGTTTTCATCGTCTTTTCGCCGGAATAGGATGATACCCCGACTGTAATGTGTATAATTCTAATTATATCGTAAAGCGCTCCAAAAATCAAGCCCAAAATGATAGAATATCCGATATTTTTCAGCTGATTTTCAATATAAATCTCCATTATCCGATCAGTCTGGAGAACAATCCGATTTTTTCCTGTTTTTCCCTTTTTGCATAATAGGAAATACTGTCAAAATCCCCGGTAATTCTGAGATTTCCGTCGTCGGTGCTGAAGCTTGTGATCTTCAGATTCCGTCCTTCGATGGCAATCATACCCAGCACGGAGGACACGGTGATCAGCTCATCGGTAAAGCCCTCAACCTCTTCAATTCCTGTCAGCTCCATGTTCTTTCGTGAAAAAAGGCATACATCCTGTACTGCGTCCATACTCCAACCTCCCAAGTGGTATGGTTGATTATATGCACACTCTGACGAATGTATGCCGGCCAATGATGGGATTTCCCTTAATTCTCAATAATTTCGTACATGGAAGAAGCGTCTGCCTTTGCCGCGTGCTCTTTTACATCCACGACCCGGAATTTCAGGGTTCTTTCGCCGTATGTCACAGCGATGATGTCCCCTTCCTTCACGTCATAGGATGCCTTGGCGCGCTTGCCGTTGACTTCCACGTGTTCGGAGTCGCAGGCCTCATTGGCAACGGTACGCCGCTTGATGATACGGGATACCTTTAAGAATTTGTCAAGTCTCATGTTATTCCTCCTCGGGATAGTTTTCGATAAAATCCGTTACCCGGTCGCCCAGGCTCTTTTCCACATCCGCGTCATTTCCTGCAAGCTGGACGGAAGTGAAAATGATCTCGGTCAGCAGTTTCTGCCGTGTTTCTTCATCGGCATTGGCAAGGGATGCGGTCAGATCCGTCAGTTGCGCGGTCAGATCCCCATCGGTTCCGAAATCGAATCCGGCAGCCCGTGCTTTTTTTATCACCTTCTTTGCGCGGATCAGAGCTGGATACTGCTTGGGTACCGCTTCCATTTTGGATTTTGCGGTATCGCGGCTTTTTTCCACGGTCTTGATGGCTTCCCAGTTCTTCAGTACCTGTGCGGAGCTGTCGACTTCCACACTGCCGAATACATGAGGATGGCGGATGATCATTTTATGGCAGATGTCGTTGATGACTTCGTCCACAGTAAATCCGCCCTTTTCCTCCTCAATGCGGCTGTGGAAGATCACCTGAAACAGTACATCTCCAAGTTCTTCCTGCAAAAGCACCATATCATCCTTATCGATGCCCTCGATTGCCTCATAGGTTTCCTCGATCAGGTCGGTACGGATGGAAGCATGGGTCTGTTCCCTGTCCCACGGACATCCGTCCTCACTGCGGAGCACTTCCACCAGCTGACGCAGAGATTCAAAATCGTGTTTTTCTTCGGTTTTCAGTTTATTTTTCAGTTCGGAGATTCTTTCGTTCAATGTTCTGTACATCCTTTTTTTGAATAATAGCTTTGATTTCCTCGATTTCCACGGTCTTCGTCAGAATCAGACAAATCAGGTACACCGCAGCAGATGCAGCAACGGATACCAGACATCCGCTTTTGACACCAACCCACGTAAAAACCGTGCGGTATACCGCTGCAGCAGTCAGTGCACACAGGGAGGACGCCAGCATGGGCCTCAAAAACACACGGACAAAGCTGATGCGGATTCCACCGGCACGCACGACAAAAGTGAAGTTTAATGCTGTCACGGTCAGATAACAGAGCAGTGTGGAGACAGGAGCGCCTGAGATTCCCATGGTCTGAAGTAAAATCCGGCTTGATATACCTTTGACCAGCGCACCGGCCAGCATGGAAATCACCGGCTTCCGTTCCTCTCCGCAGCTCTGCAGAATGGAATTGGTAACGGCGAGAATGCAGACGAAGAATGAAGACGGTGCCAGCAAGGCCAGCAGAGGGGATGCCATATGTGCGGATTCCGGTTTATACAGCAAACAAAGGATGGGATCGGCAAGCACAGTCATTCCCATGGCGCACGGCAGCCCGATGATGACAGCATATCGCAGAGAAGTCTGGATTTTCTCCCTTGCTTCTTCGATCCTGCCCGATGCGAATGCGGCCGCAACTGCGGGTACCAGAGAATAAGCGATGGGATACACCAGCACGGGCGGCAGATTGAACATGGGCACTGCAAGCGATGTGTAATTCCCGTACAGTGCGGCGGCAGTTTCCCCGGACATTCCGGAATTCTGCAGAACCCGCTGGATCATGGCGGTATCGATCATATTGGTCAGGCTCATCACCGATGCGCTGACAGTAACGGGCAGTGAAATCTTCACAAACCGCCGGATAATGTCTCCTGCGGGCTGTTTTTCATTCCGCAGCACCAGATTCTCCGGCATCAGATCACGATCCCGGCGGATGAATTTTGCAATAAGCAGGTAGATCATGCCGATCAGGGAGCCGAGAGTCAGCCCGGACACCGCATATGCCGCGATCACGTGGATTCCGTATCCCATGCGGATGGCATATACCGCAGCGGCGATTCCGATCACCAGCTTTCCCAGAGCTTCTATCAGCTGGGATACCGCTGTGGGAAGCATATTGCCGCATCCCTGAAAGTATCCGCGCACCGCACTGGAGATGCAGATGCACAGCATGGTAGGCGCGGCAATCATCACCGACAGAGCGGATTTTTCCGACCGGATCATCTCGGCCAGCGAATCCGCAGCAAACAGCATGATCCCCGCAGTGATGAGTCCGCCCGCAGCAAACAGAGTAAGTGCCGCACGGTACACGTTTTTCGCTCCGGTGACGTTCCCTTCCGCACGGTTTTCAGATACCATCACGGACAGTGCCACCGGAAGACCGGACGTGGAAAGCATATAGAAAAAAGTATAGACCGAATAAGCGGAGTTGTAATACCCCATTCCCGTGTCTCCCACAATGTAGTTCATGGGAATCTTGAACAGGAGCCCCGCCAGTTTTGTAAGCAGATTGGAGACGGTCAGGATAACCACTCCGGACAGAAAGGCAGATTTTGCACGTCCTTTTTCACGGTACCTGTGCAAGTATGCCTCCTTTGAGATCAGCCGATGAACTCGCGGAAGACGGAATCTTCCGGAATCATATCGTCTTCAAACAAACCGTTTTCGTAAGGTCTGATTTTTTCCCGCAGTTCGTCAGCTTCATCCCGGTAGATGCTGTCAGCCGGAACGGTGTCCAGCAGAGGGATGAGATGCTTTGCGATGATAAACGGCTCGTAGTCCAGCAGGGAGTTGATGTAGATATCGCAGTTCTTTGCATTGGGGAAAATATTGGCTTCCTCGTTGACGCGAACGCCCTGCCACAGGTGTAAGGAAAACTCCGCCGTAGCCCCGCGGAATTTATGATCCCTGACAATACGCCGCATGAGACGGATATCTTCCCGCCGGAGAACACTGTTTCCGTATCCCACACTCTCCTCCACAGAGATGAAAATACTGCGGAATTCGTGGGCGAACATCTTCGTGATTTCCGGATACACCGCCTGTATTCCCTCGAAAATGTAGATATCACGGGAGTCGGGGATGTATTCGGTGTACCCCACACGGGAGGTAGCGGTAAAATCGTACTTCGGCACCAGAATGGACTTTCCCTTCATGAGCCGGTCGGTGAAGTATTCCAGATACCCCAGATCCAGCGCCTTCACGCTGTCGTAATCGGGAACCTCGCCGGTTACATTGTTCCGGTCGGCCCGATCCAGGAAAAAGTCGTCGATGGACAGAACCACCGCGTGCAGTCCTTCCTCACGGATCCGTCGGGTCAGGGTATTTGCGGTTGTGGTTTTTCCCGAGCAGGTAGGTCCGGACAGAGTCACAATCTTGGTACCGCCGTCATCGAAAACATGATCGATTGCGGCTTCCAGATCGGTGTGAAATTTGGTTTCGCAGTTGTCAACAAACCTTTTTGCGTCTTGTTTGGTGGTAAAGTTCAGATTCAGTTTTTTCATTGGCATTAACCTGTGGTTTGTCGTTGGTGGATGATTCGATTACTTGAAAAATTCGGCGGCGGCTTTTTTCAGATCGTCTGGCTTGAATTTACCGTCGCCCCGTCCCAGATATTCATAGGGATATTTGGGTTGGAACAGGCGCTCGATCCGCACGTTTCCGTTTTCATCGGGCAGGGACACCAGCTTGGTAACGGATGATGCGCCTGCCGCAAAGATGGAGTGAATTTCTTCCATCATATAAATATTGTACAGTCCTTCGTGACCCGGTTTCGCGTATCCTACATTTTCCAGATTTCCCACCGTGTTCTTCTGGCGGTACATATAGTAAGGCAGATATCCCGCCCGGCCGAGAGCCTGCTGGGAATAGTCCACGCTTTCCGATGCAATCACAGAGCTGCGGTCGAACCGGCCTTCGGTCTTGAATTCAGAGGAACGCTTGACGCTGAAGGTGTGTACGGTGATGTTCTCCGGATCCAGCGCTATCACCTGATCGATGGTTCTGCGGAAAGATTCGGCAGTATCATAGGGCAGTCCGGCAATCAGATCCACATTGATGTGGGGAATGCCGCTGGCCTTAGCGATTTCGTAGGCTTCAAAAAACATCTTTGCCGTGTGTGCCCGACCGATTTTTTCCAGAACTTCATCGTTCAGCGTCTGGGTGTTGCAGCTGATCCGGTCAACGCCGTAGGATTTTGCCACACGGAGCTTTTCGTCTGTTATGGTATCGGGACGTCCTGCTTCCAGTGTAAATTCCTCCAGATTCGTCACATGGGATGTGATTTTACCGAGAAGAAAGTCCAGCTGATCCGCGGTCAGAATAGTGGGCGTACCTCCGCCGATGTAAACGGATGCCACATCCATGCCGGTCATGCGGATCACATCGAAAATCTCGTCAATGTTGTCGGCCAGCGCGGTGAGATACTCGGGAATCAGCTTCAGAAGTCCGGGAGATGTGTAGGAAACGAAGGAGCAGTAGGCGCATCTGGAGGGGCAGAAGGGGATTCCCACATACACACTGCACTGCTTCCGCTTCTCCGGTGTGATGAGCCGGGATTCCGCCACGGACACATCTGCCGCCAGCTTTGCCTTGACGGGATGTACATAGTAATCCCGTGCGATGATTTGTGCCGCTTCTTCGGGCGTTTTTCCGGATTCCATGATTTCGGTGGCAACCTTGGCGGGACGGACACCGGTGAGAATTCCCCACGGCGGTGTGAAACCCGTGAATGCGGCGCCTGCCTTCATGAAAGCATCCCCGGCGGCAATTTTGATATCCATTTCCCGGTTGTCGGTCCAGTTACGGACGGAGGTTCCGGTTTCCTCATGCTCACCCTGACGGAGGACAACGGACGCGGATACGCCCTCTTCCCTCTCGTCAAGATCGAGAATTGCCCAGACTACGTCATCCCCTTCCTCCTCGGTTTCCGGGAAACGTGCACCGGGGAAGAAAATCATGGCGAGAGTCTGAACGTAATATGGTTTGATAGTTCCGTTAATTTTCAGATTCATTTTTTCGGCTGTTTCAGTACGTCGGAATCCATGGGAATGGTCACGGGACCGTCATTGACGAAGTCCAGCATCATGTGCGCCCCGAACCGACCGGTGGACACCTTTGGTGTGTGGGTCTTCAGTCGTTCTGCGAAGTATTCGTAAAGGGGTTCGGCCACATCGGGAGATGCGGAATTCATATAGTCCGGGCGGTTTCCCTTGCGGTAGGAGGCATACAGGGTAAACTGGGACACCAGAATGATCCCGCCGTCCACATCGGTTACCGACAGATTCATTTTATCGTTTTCGTCGGAAAATATTCTCAGTTTTGCGATTTTATCGGCAAGAAGATCGGCGTCTTCTTTGGTATCTCCGTGGGTCACCCCCAGAAGCACCATCAGACCCTGTCCACACTGTGCGATAATCTCGCCGTCAACACTGACCTTTCCCTGAGAAATCCGCTGTACAATTGCACGCATATCAGTAATTCCTTAAATTTCAACTTTCATGCCGTCATAGGACATGGTGAATCCGTATCCTGCGGCAATGGCTTCGAATTCGTCCTGGGGATACACACGTCCTCTGGGAATGAAACCGTTATGGGAGAAGTGGTGGCAGATCCAGCGGGTGTTTTCGTCCGCGGTACCGTTTTCGATCAGGCGGTTCTTCATGGTCACATCGGTTCTGATACCCATGTGGTTCCGGTCTTCGTCTCCGCCCAGCATGACATTGGTGCAGTCAAGGCTGATGAGATCACACCGCTTCCCCTTCAGGAATTCCATGGTGGATTCCGGAAACATACCGGTATCGTGAGCGTAGAGGAAGGTCTTTCCGGTGGATTTTTCTTCCAGCAGCATCATACGGCATTCCTGGCTCTTGTCGTGATCCGCCGGGAGAGGAGTAACAATTATCCCTGCCGCCGTTTCGATGGGCTTGAAGGATTCAGCGTAATCAAATACCAGACCGCTGTTTTCTCCATGACCGTCCTTCGCACCGGGAAGCGTGCCGTTGAGCTGTGCGCCATGGCGCTGATTGCCGTAGAAGTGAAGCTGATCCTTCTCAATCCGCTTGGCGAGAACCGGTTCCAGCCGGCAGGAAAGTTCCGTAGGAGCGAAGTGGTCGCTGTGGGCATGGGTACCCACGATATCCAGAACCTTCGACAGATTCACGCCCGCACGCATAGCGCCGTAGTAGATATCCGGCGGGAAATCGATAAGGAGGGTTTCGTTGACGCAGACAGCCGCACGGCCGCGGATTTCCTTACCGCCGTTTTTCCGTGCCGCTTCACAGATGGGACACTGGCAGAACAGAGCGGGAAGCCCTTCCGATGCCGCCGTGCCGATGTATGTAATTTTCATAATTTTACCTCACTGTGCTGTCCATTGGTCCTGATCTCCCTCTTCCTGCACGAACGAACCGTCTCCGTGATGATACTCGGAATACGGTGTGTGATAGAAGGAGCGGACGGTACCGTCATCTTCAAAAATCAGCTCACGCCATCCCCAGAAGCAGATTCCGGGTTCTTTCTCGCCGGAGTAACTGTAGTTGCCGCACTGGAGAATGGGCTTGTGTCCCGTGTCTTCGCCTGCATCCAGAACAGCGGAACGGTGCGTGTGACCGACCATCAGGGCAAGAATCCGTTCGTTGTTTTTCAGGAGAGCCTTGAACCGGTCGGATTCTTTGTTCATTTCAAAGAAATGGGACAGAAGGAACACGGGCTTGTCCGGGCAGTCCGCCATGGCTTTCTCGATGAAATCGCAGTTCACCGGCTGATAGGTGCCGTCGCTGTGTTCAGTGGGATCCAGGTTACCGGAATAACCGTCTACTGCAATGAACAGAGCGCACTTTGTCTCAAGGACATATTCCCGTCCCCATCCGGTGATTTCCCGCCATTTTCCGACACCGTACTGTTCGTGATTGCCGGGAATAATGCAGGACGGCTTGGGCAGACGGGGCATATAGGTTTTCATAAAGTGATCGGTGTTGGAGCGGGGCGTTTCCTGCAGATAGGAGCCGCCTTCGTTCCAGCCCCAGAAGTCGAGGGATACATCCCCCATGACAATGAGCTGATCAAAGTGACCGGCAGCCTCCACATCCTTCACCATTTTTTCAAGTCTCGCCTCCGTGGTGGTGCCGTACCAGTGGATATGGCAGTCGTGAAGGTCGGAGAGAAACAGAATCCGTTCTTTCATATCGAGTACCCCGTATTATTATGAAAATCCTCTTGTGATGGAATGGACGTGATTGATGGCACGGAGCCGTGAAATAATGGAGTGGTAATGCTCGATATTCTTGCATCCCACGGTAAGATTGATGATAATATCGGTATCCGTGCGCTTCTTGGTATTGATGGACAGCAGGGACACCTTCATATCCGCCAGCGCCGTTGTGACATTGGCAATGAGCATGATGTCGTTTTCGGCGTATACCTGCAGAACCACTTCGTACAGGGATTTACCGGCATCCAGGGAAGAAACGGATTCGTTGTCCCATTCACACTGGATCCAGCGGTCGGCATTGTCGGGATTCTTCCGGCCTTCCAGAACATTGGGACAGTCGCATTTGTGCACGGAAATACCGTATCCCTTGGTGACAAATCCGATGATATCATCTCCGGGCAGCGGATTGCAGCACTTGGCAAACTTGACTTCGCAGCCGTATTCCCCATCCACGACAATACCGCTGTTGGAACGGATCTTCTTGGAAGGCTTGGTCTGCACCTGCTCGGCTTCCGTGGGAATCACCTGTTCATCGGGCTTGACCACACGGTCGTACTCGCTCTTGATCTTGGAAATTACCTTGGTCATGGCAACGCCGTTGTAGCCGATGGCGTTGAACAGATCCTCCGGTTCTTTCATGCCGATTCTCTTGGAAGCTGCGGCTATGATTTCCTGCTTCTGGGCATCGGTGGGGCGAATCCGGAATCCTGCCAGAATCTTGTCGATTTCGGCCATACCGATCCGGATATTCTCCGCCTTCTTTTCCTTCTTGAACCACTGGCGGATCTTGGTGCGCGCTTCACTGGTTTTGACAATCTTGAGCCAGTCACGGCTGGGACCCTTGGAGGAGGAGGAAGTAATAATCTCAATAATTTCGCCGGTCTGAGGAACTCTGTCGATGGGCGCGATCATGCCGTTGATCTTGGCACCCACCATTTTGTTGCCGATTTCGGAGTGGATAGCGTAAGCGAAGTCGATGAGTGTGGAACCCTGGGGCAGCGCAATTACGTCGCCCTTGGGTGTAAACACAAAGGTTTCGTCGCTGAAAATGTCGATCTTGAGGGCGTGCATGAAGTCCTCGGTGTCGATAGCTGCGTTTTCCGTATCGATGAGCTTGGAAATCCACGACAGCTTCTTGTCGATGTCTTCCTTGCTCTTTTCACCGGATTTGTACTTCCAGTGTGCCGCGATACCGTATTCCGCAACATGGTGCATATCCCGTGTACGGATCTGCACTTCAAAGGGAATGCCGTCCCGTCCGATTACCGTGGTATGGAGGGACTGGTACATATTGGGCTTCGGGGTGGAAATATAGTCCTTGAACCGTCCGGGGATGCTCTTGAACAGCTCATGAATGATACCCAGAGAAGTGTAGCATTCCAGTTCGGTATCCACAATGATACGGATGGCATAGAAGTCGTAGATTTCATCGAAGCTCTTGGACTGCTTGAACATCTTCCTGTAGATGGAATAAACGGTTTTGACGCGTCCTTCCAGGGTGAAGTTGATGTGATATTCCGCCAGCTTTTCGGACACATATGCACGGGTATTTTCGATGAAGTTCTGATTCTGACCGTACTTCTTCTCGATATCCTTGGAAACTTCCTCGTAGCCGATGGGGTCGAGGTAGGAAAGCGCCAGATTTTCCAGCTCCTGTTTGATTCTCTGCATACCGAGCCGGTGCGCCAGAGGAGCGTACACGTGCATGGTTTCAAGAGCCGTGATTCTCCGCTTGTGATCCTTCTTGACGCCTAGAGTCCGCATATTGTGGAGACGGTCACAGAGCTTGATGAAGATAACCCGGATATCCTTGGACATGGCGAGGAGCATTTTCCGGATATTCTCCATGTTCTGCTCTTCCTTGTCCTCCACATTGATGACCTTCATCTTGGTCAGGCCGTCCACCAGCATGGCAACATCATCCCCGAAACGGCTGCGGATGATATCCAGATTGGTTTTATCGGGACAGTCCTCCACGGTATCATGAAGGAATGCCGCACAGATGGAGTCGGTGTCCAGCCCGAGAGAGGTAACAATCTCCGCTACCGCGATGGGATGGGAAATATACGGTTCTCCGCTGACCCGGAACTGTCCTTCGTGTAGGGCTTTCGCATACAGATACGCACGTTCGATTTTCTCGATATCGTAGTGCTTGTCGCTTTTTTCGATGACGTCCAGAATCTTTTGGATGCCTTCAAATTCTTTGTTATCAATAGTATCCATAACAGTTCATCCGTTTGTTTTCAGACCGAAGTCGGATTTCAGTTTTCTGTAAATATTGGATTTTTCCAGATTGGTTTTGCCCTTGGTATAGATATATTTGAATGCGTAAATTTCGTGTTCTTCATCCAGCTTCTTGATTCCCAGCAGATTCAGCTCCCGGAAAGTAAGCATGATGTACTTCAGCTTCACATATCCGATTTTCGCACCGGTCTGACGGAGCAGATGCTGAAGAGCACGTACGGAGAACACCTCATGCTCAAGGCGCAGCTCCCGACGCAGAAGGCTGTACACCGCCGCGAAATCCTCGTGGGTGGGAACCAGTGAATCTGCGGATGTTTCGTTCATCCCCAGATCCTCCGGCTTCATGCCGCTGCGGATGCTTTCGTACAGATCCCGCTGTGCCTTTTCCGCCCGGAATGCCGTTTCGCACAATCTCACATCCTTGACAATCATCTGCAGATTCCGCTGATTCTGGAATTCATTGATATCCAGCGTGAACATTACATCCACAGTGTCACCTGCATAGATATCCAGATCGGTAAGAGTCTGACGGAAGCACATGGCGCTCACGTAGTTCTGGTCAACTTTCAGCGTCAGCCGGGTATGCTTGCCGCCGCCTACCAATGCGGTATCGTACAGATTTACGTTTCTAAGCACAAACACCGGAACGGGATTGGATACCCCGTAAGGCTCCAGGCAGTACAGTTCGTTTGCCTGATCCATGGTGATATCCGCCGCTTCCAGTTCGCATTCCGCTTCCAGCTGGGTCTGCATTTCAACCTCGCCCAGGCATTCTCTTGCACATTCGTTGATCCGTTTTCTGAATTCCGTAAGATTTTCTCTCTTGATGGTCAGACCTGCCGCCAGTTCATGTCCGCCGTATTTTTCCAGCAGATCGGAACATCTGCCCAGAGCATCCACCAGATTCAGTCCTTTGATGCTTCGTCCGGATCCCTTGCCGAGATCGCCCGCGTCTTCCCCTTCACCGGATCCCTCAAAGGAGATCAGAATGGAGGGACAGCCGTATTTTTCGGTGATTCTGGATGCCACAATCCCGATGATTCCGTGGTGCCATGTTTCGTCATCCAGCACGATCACAGGATCGTTGTCAAAGTCATGCTGCATGGCGATATGTGCATATGCCTGCTCGATGATTTTGTTTTCCTCGGACTGGCGTTCGTGATTGATATCGCACAGCTTTTTGGCGATGGGAGCCGCCGTTTCGCAGTCTTCCGCAAGGAACAGTTCCACTGCCAGAGAAGCATCCCGGATCCGTCCGGCAGCATTGATTCTGGGGGCGATGGTATATCCGATAAAAGATGCCGTAATTTTCTTCTTCGTGTTATACTTGGATTCGGAACGGGTTGCGTCGATCAGCTCCACCAGCCCCGGCCGCGCGGTATTTTCGATGAGAGACAGTCCGTAGCTGACAATCAGTCGGTTTTCATCCCGGATGGGCATTACGTCGGCAACCGTACCGATGGCCACAAGATCCCCGTACAGATTGGATACGTTCCGCACGCAGGAGGTCATGCTTTCACCGGGATTCATCACCGCTTCCATGGCGCACAGCAGCTTGAACACCACACCCACACCGGCAAGTTCCTTGAAGGGATAGGGGCAGTCCGGACGTCTGGGATTCACAACCGCAATCGCTTCGGGAATCTCACTGTGACATTCGTGGTGGTCTGTAACAATCAAATCCACTCCCAGCTCCCGTGCCAGTCTGGCTTCTTCCGTTGCGGTGATGCCGGTATCAACTGTGATAATCAGTCTGCAGCCTTCTTCAGCCAGACGGCGAACCGCACCTTCCGACATACCGTACCCTTCTCCCGACCGGCAGGGTATGTAGTAGGACACATCCGCACCGTGATTCTTCAGATACAGGTACAGGCTGCTGACGGATGTAACGCCGTCTACATCATAGTCCCCGTAAATCGTGATTTTTTCGTGATTCTCCACTGCTTCCAGTATCCGGACAGTCGCTTCGTCCATATCCTGCATAATGAAGGGATCGTGGAGCTGTTCTTCCTCCTTTGCCAGAAAACTCTTTGCCTCAGCCGCTGACAGACACCCGCGGTTGACCAGCAGCTGTGCGGTAGGCACATTGACTCTCAGTTCCCGTGATATTTCGCATACGATCGGATTCTCACACATCTCTTTCCGGTTTGCGGTGACAATCCACTTGTTCTTATATTGCATCAGTAGTACACTTTCTTTATATAAATAAAATATATAACTTAGTAATAATATATTCGGCACAATACGCCATTGTTATCAAATGCGGGAGTTTTCTCCCGGTACATATTCTGAAATAATTCTGGACGCCACCCGGATTCCGTCCACGGCAGCCGACACAATACCGCCCGCATATCCGGCACCTTCCCCGCAGGGATAGACCCCGGGATGTCCGACAGCCTGACAGTTCTCGTCCCGGACAATCCGGACAGGAGCGGACGTTCTGGTTTCCACCCCGGTCAGAGGAACCAGAGGATCGTCGTATCCCCTGATTTTCCGCCCGAATGCACTGAGCCCGTTTTTCAGCAGTCCTGTGACAAAGGGCGGAAAAATCTTTGTCAGGTCTGCAGGTGTCACCATTCCGTCACGGTAGGTGGGAATGATTTTTGACGGTTCCGTTCCGGTTCTGCCGTTCAGCAGATCTCCCACGGTCTGCATGGGTGCGGTGTAATTCCGTCCGCCTGCCGCGAATGCCGCTTTTTCCAGATTCCGCTGGAATTCGATGGCACGGGCGGGATCGTTGCCGTAGTCGGAAGGCAGAACGGACACGCACACCGCAGCGTTGGCATTCCGTCCGTCTCTGGCACGGGTGCTCATACCGTTGGTGACCACGCCGCCTTCTTCACTGGCCGAAGGAACAACGGTGCCGCCGGGACACATACAGAAGGTATAGCATCCGCGCTCGCCCTCTCTGTGGGACAGCTGATATTCGCCCCGTCCCAGTGCTTCGTCCCCGGCGTGAATTCCGAATAAAGCCTTGTCAATATCACTCTGAAGATGCTCCGCCCGGACGCCTACCGAAAAAGGCTTGGGTTCCACGAGGAAGCCTGCGGCAAGCAGTTCTGCATAAGTATCCCTTGCGCTGTGACCCGTTGCAAGAATCAGAGCATCATAGGGAATCTTTTCCCCGTCGGCAGTGAGTGCAGAGGAGGTGATATTCTTCGCCGCTGCATGGTACCGGATTTCACCGCCCAGTTCACGGATCCGTTTGTCCGCATTCTTCACTACCTCACGGAGAATGTCCGTACCGATGTGCGGCTTGGCTTTGTAGAGAATATCTTCCGGTGCGCCCAGTTCGTGGAGTATTTTCAGAACATAAGCAATGAGAGGATCATTGATCCGCGTCGTCAACTTACCATCGGAAAAAGTTCCCGCACCGCCGGCACCGAACTGAATATTGGTATTAACATCCAGAATCCCCTCACGGGTGAATTTCTCCACAGCCGCCACACGTTCGTCCACATCACCGCCGCGCTCCAGAATCAGGGGAGCATACCCGTTTTCCGCGAGAATCAGCCCGGCAAACATTCCTGCAGGACCGAATCCCACGATCACGGGACGGTGCATCATGGGTGTTTTTCCAGGCGTCAGATTCAGTTCCGCCTCAGAGCAGAGTTTGATATCGGAATCATTCCACCGGCCGCCGTCGATTTCTGCATAAACAGTGTAGACAAAGGAAATCTCACGTCGTGCATCGATGGATTTTTTTGAAATTCTCAGATTGTGCGGCTTCACTCCCGTGGCTCTGTAAATCCGGGATGCCGCCTTATGGATTGCTTCGGCATCGAAATCCCGCCCGCCCTCTTTGTACAGGACACGGATTCCGCCGATCTGTATTTTTTTCGTCTGTTTCATATTCACTCGCCGAATGTCACGGTTACATAGTATACGCCCACGTCGATCACCTGCTCCTCATATTCGGAGTCGATGTCAATCTGACCGCGGACCCGGATACTGCCGGTATTGGAATCGTCATAAGGACTCATATCAAGCTTGATAGTGATATCCTCGGGGGCAATCTGTGAAATGGCATCAATGGGTCCCATGATTGTCACAGTCATGGGATTTTCTTCCCAGCTGTACTTTACCCCTGTTTTGCCGCCGGTATCCTTGATATTTGCTCCGGGAACGGTTATTTCCCGGGTCTTGTATGTCGGATCCGCCTCGATGAGAAGCTCCACGTAGGAACTGGACAGCGTTACGCCGGGCACCGTTTCCAAGAGTATGGTCCGCTGGCAGGCCATGTTATAAAAATCCATCTTTTCATTGATTTCGATGGGCTCAATCAGCTTGCCGGCATCGATCACGGAAGGATCACCCGTCACATCAATAAAGGCGGGAGTGAGAGTGATTTCCGCGTTGTCCCCGCTGAAATAATCATAGATGAAATCGATCTCCACCGGCACGGTCGCGGTTTTCAGTACCGGCACGGTCAGGGTGACTTCGCTCTTGAATTCCAGATAGGGACTTGTTATCTCCAGACCTGCTTTATCAACCAGAATAACCTTCTTGGTCATTGTAGTTGTTTTGCTCACGCCGGTCAGATCGATCTCTACAACGGCTTTTGCAATTTTTTCCAGTGTTTTTCTCGGTCCGGTTACGGAAAGCTGATCATACTGAAACTGTATCAGACCTGTCTCACAACCGTCGGGAAGCCGGGTATTACCCCGGTCCTCCGTAAGCTCCACATTCACAGTAGTTATCTCATCCAGATATACGGGAATATACTCCTGGGATATACTTACAAGCCTGCACTCTGCCGGAACATCCACAATAACCTTGCAGCTGGTCCGCTGAGCATTTGCCTCCAGTCCGCTGAGATCCGCAGTCACAACAATCTCATCTTTTGTAAGCTTGGACAGAATACTTTTTTTACCCGACAGAGTTACATCAACTACCTGACCGTCACCGCTGAAAACGGTAATTCCGTTTTTGTTCAGCTCATCAACACCATCCAGCATCACGGTAATATTGGTGAAAACCTGTTCATATTCCGGGCTCTCCACCTGCATCACATAAACCCACAGACAGAATGCCGCCAGAACACAGAGAATCTTGATGGGAAGATCACCGTGGAAGGGCTGCTTCGGCGGTCTTTCGTCTTCGCTGTTATATTGTTTCTTTTTTCTGTTTATATCCATCGTACCTCAACCTCATCATGGAATATCAGGAATTCTTCTTTCTGACTTTACCGAGAAGATCGAATTTATGCTTGTCGGATGCATCGGCTGTCAGCTGCTGACGGAGATATGCATAAAGGGAATCCTTTGTGAAATTTCTGGTCAGCTTGCCTTCCACTGCCACGGAAACCACGCCGGTTTCTTCGGATACAATCACAACCACGGCATCGCTGTTTTCACTCATACCGATACCTGCACGGTGACGGGTACCAAGATCTTTGATGATATCCGGGTTGTTTGAAAGGGGAAGCAGACATCCTCCGGCGTGGAGACGGTTGTCACGGATGATCAGAGCACCGTCGTGAAGGGGAGCTTTGTTGAAAAATATATTTTTGATCAGAAAAGCCACTGGCTGGGCATCGATGATGGTTCCGGTCAGGATCATGTCTCCCAGTTTGGTAGTCCGTTCAAACACAATCAGCGCACCGGTTTTGGATTCCGAGAAATCCATCACGGCGGACACCACTTCGTCGATGGTTTTCAGGGTATTCTGGGTACTGTTTTTCTGGTCGGAGGCAATACTTTTGAACCGCAGAGGCTGTGCACCGAATTTTTCAAGAACAGAACGGATTTCCGGCTGGAACAGAATCACCAGAGTGATAAAGCCGATCTGGAAGATATTCTGCAGTATATACTGGAGCAGATACATATCCATCACATTGCTGATCAGCTGGATCACGAACAGAAGCACTACACCGATAGCCAGTTTGCCGGCACGTCTGTCGCGGATAAACTTGACCAGATAGTACAGCAGTATGGACACACAGGCTATATCGATATAGTCTGTCAGCTCGATATTTTGGATGGTTCTGAGAATTTTATCAAAGTTTTCCCGAAGAGCGGCAGACGTTTCCCCGGAAATAGCGGAAAGCAGAATCCTCACGGCGAAAATATTCCTCCCATTTTATGATTAGTATATTATATCATAACCCAGGCAATTTTTCAAACCTTTTTATATAAATTTATATAAAAATTACGCTGAATCTCCCCATTCCCCTGCCGGGCGATGTCACAGCCGCTGTGAAATCGGTGCAGGTTTCACAAGGATCCGGTATAATTATTCATAATTTCTTTCGTTTTGCCCCTTTCTTTTTTGTCCGAAGCGTGATATAATATATGTTATCGTAAAAAACAGTACCCAAACGAACAGAATTATGGAGCAGAATCATGGAGCAGAATCCCGCGAATCTCATCATTGTATGCGGACACTACGGCAGCGGAAAAACCAATTTCGCAGTTAATCTTGCCATCCGGATGCGGCAGCAGTATCCCGGCAAAAAGGTATACGCCGCCGATCTTGATATTGTCAATCCCTACTTCCGTACCGCAGACGCAGCGGAGCTTCTTTCCGCAAACGGAATTGAACCGCTGATTCCGGAATTCGCCAACACCAATGTGGACATTCCCTCTCTGCCGCCCAAGCTGTATCAGCTTCTGGAAGGCAAAAACGAGAATGAAATCGCCATTGTTGATGTGGGCGGCGACGACGGTTCCGTGGCTCTGGGAATGTACAGCAGGCTGATCAAAGCCCGTCCGTACAAAATGCTCTATGTCATCAACTACTACCGTCCCCTGACCGAAGATCCTGCGGACTGTTACGGCTGTATGCTGGAAATCGAAGCGTCCTCCGGTCTGAAATGCACGGGAATCGTAAACAATTCCAATCTCGGCGCTGAAACCACAGAGGAAATTATCGTCGATTCCGTGGAATATGCGAAAAACTGCGCCCGGACATGCTCCCTTCCCCTTCTCTGCCATACCTACCGTCCCGATATCGCACCGGATACTCCCGATGCCATGAAGAAGGCAGGATACGGCGGTGAACCTCTGATGGCAATGGAAAACGCCACAAAAAAACTGTTCTGACCTCTCTGTTTATCACGATTCAATCTTCCGTATAATGCATACCAGGAGGGTATCAATGAATAAAGTTACATTCAACACGGAACGGTGCAAGGGCTGCGGTCTGTGCATCGAAGTCTGTACCAAGAAGATCCTCGAGCTTGATGAGTCCTCTCTCAACTCCAAGGGCTATCACCCTGCAAAAATCACCGATATGTCCAAGTGCATCGCCTGCGCTATGTGCGCTATGATGTGCCCCGACTGTGTCATCAAAGTTGAAAAGGACGTATAAGGAGGTTCGATCATGTCCAAGAAAGTTCTGATGAAAGGCAACGAAGCCATTGCAGAAGCAGCAATCGCCTCCGGATGCCTCCACTACTTCGGTTACCCCATCACTCCCCAGACCGAGCTTGCCGAATACATGGCAAAGAGAATGCCCAAGGTCGGCGGTCTCTGCCTGCAGGCGGAAAGTGAAATCGCAGCCATCAACATGACCATGGGCGCCGCATCCGCAGGTTCCCGTGCCATGACCTCTTCCTCTTCCCCCGGAATTTCCCTCAAGAGCGAAGGCATCTCCTATATCGCAGGCTGCGACCTTCCCTGTCTCATCGTTAACGTACAGCGCGGCGGCCCGGGGCTGGGCGGTATTCAGCCCTCTCAGGCAGACTATTATCAGGCTACCCGCGGCGTTGGTCACGGCGATATGCGTCTGATCGTTCTGGCTCCCTCTTCCGTTCAGGAAATGGCTTCCCTCACCGCCGAAGCATTCGACCTTGCCGATACATACAGAATGCCCGCTATGCTTCTGGCTGACGGTGCACTGGGTCAGATGATGGAACCCGTTGACTTTGACGCATTCCCCAAGCGCGAAGTTCCCGAAAAGACCTGGGCTGCCTGCGGCCACGGCAACAAGAGAGAAAAGAACATCGTAAACTCCCTGTACATCGATCCCAACGTACTGGAAAACTCCGTCCGCGAACGCTATGAAAGATACGCTCAGCTGGAAGCAAACGAAGTGAAGTACGAAGAATTCATGACTGAC
>JAFQWY010000321.1 GCA_017407225.1 Clostridia bacterium
ATAAATCGTCCGTAAAGATCATAAAATACGGTTTATCCAAATCATTCGACGGGAGGAGCAAGCCCCTCCCCTACCGGATTTTGGATATTTCTTCACCCGTCACCAATGCAGTAACTTCAAATTTCATGACAAATAGCAATTGCTGCTGCGGGAATGTATTTCTACAGTTTTGTTGACTTTTTTAAGAAATAAGAGTATAATAGACGGGATCAAACGACTTTTACAAGGAGAATGCCATGTTAAAACGCTTTCTTGCGTACTACAAGCCGCATATGAAGATTTTTTCGCTCGATATGGCGGCGTCTCTGCTGGTTGCGCTGATTGGGATTGTTTATCCGATTGTTACGCGCACGATGCTCAACGACCTGATTCCCGAAAAGCAGTACGAGATGATCGTTGCCGGCGGGCTGACGCTTCTTCTGCTCTACTTCTTCCGGATGCTGCTCAATTACTTCATCCAGTATCAGGGGCACGTGATGGGGGTTCTGATGCAGGCACAGATGCGGCGCGATATGTTCACGCATTTGGAAAAGCTGCCGTACTCCTTCTACGACAATCACGAGACGGGAAAAATCATGTCCCGCATGACGAATGACCTGATGGATATCTCCGAGCTTGCCCACCACGGACCGGAGAACATTCTCATTTCGTCCATTTCGATTATTACATCCTTCATTTATCTTTCCACGATCAACATCTGGCTGACACTGATCATTTTTGCGGCGGTGCCGTTTCTTTTGATCATTTCCCTTGTACTGCGGACAAAGATGCGGGATGCATTCAAACGCAGCCGTCAGTCCGTTGCCGTGATCAATGCGTCGCTGGAATCGTCGATTTCCGGCATCCGTGTGACCAAGGCGTTCACCAATGCGGACAAGGAAAGCGAAAAGTTTGAAGAGGGCAACGAGTCCTTTGTGGCGGCGCGTTCCGATGCGTACAAGGCGATGGGGCAGTTCCACTCGGGTACGTCCTTCATTACGGATGTTTTCAATGTCATCGTTCTCATTGCGGGCGGGCTGTTCCTCTATGCGGGACACATCCAGCTCGGCGACTACACGGCGTTCATTGTCTCCATTTCCATGTTCATCTCGCCGGTCATGACGCTGATCAACTTCATGGAACAGTACCAGAACGGTGTGACGGGATTTGAGCGCTTCATCCAGATCATTGACGAAGTGCCCGAATCCGATTCTCCCGATGCGAAGCCGATTGAAAAGGTGGAGGGACACATTCAGCTGAAGGATGTGACCTTTGCATACGATGTGTTCGACGAGGACGGAAACAAGATCGCCGAGGACAGCCGCGATGTGCTTTCCGGCGTGACGCTCGACATTCCCAAGGGGAAGACCTTTGCGCTGGTCGGTCCGTCCGGCGGCGGCAAGACCACGATCTGTCATCTGATTCCGCATTTCTACGACTATGTGAAGGGTGAAATCCGGATCGACGGACGGGAAGTGCACGACATCACGATGGAATCCCTGCGCCGCAATATCGGTATTGTCCAGCAGGATATTTATCTGTTCAACGCGTCCATCCGCGACAACATTCTCTACGGTCGGCTGGATGCGACGGATGAGGAAGTCATCGAAGCTGCCAAGCGCGCGAACATTCACGACTACATCATGACGCTGGAACACGGTTATGCGACCGAAATCGGGGAACGCGGCGTGCGTCTTTCCGGCGGGCAGAAGCAGAGACTGTCGATTGCGCGGGTATTTCTGAAGAATCCGCCGATTCTGATTCTGGACGAGGCGACTTCCGCGCTCGACAACACGACGGAAATTCTGATTCAGCAGTCACTGGACGAGTTGTGCAAGGGCAGAACGACGCTTGTGGTTGCGCACCGTCTTTCGACCATCAAGAATGCGGATGAAATTGCCGTGATTGCGAACGGGAAGATTGTCGAACAGGGCACGCACACCGCACTGCTCGAAAAGGGCGGGATGTACGCGGATCTTTACAATCTGCAGTTCCGTGCAAACACGGGCGAGAGCATTGAGGAATTCACGATTGCGTAAACGGAATATTTACAGCCGGGGACTTCGGGAATGAACTGACCCCAAAAAGTTAGACAAAAATATAGAACAAAAACTGTTCAAGCTACCGAAAGGGCTTGTTGTCTGAAAATAGCAGGAGGCAAGCCTTTTAGTTTTGCTTTTCTGCGGCGGAAATTGTAGTAATCCAGATAATCTATTAGCTCCTGTTTGAAATGTTCCATAGATTCAAATTCATGTAAATACAGAAGTTCACTCTTGAGCAGTCCGAAGAAATTCTCCATAACAGCATTGTCCAGACAGTTTCCTTTCCGGCTCATGCTCTGTCGGATCCCTTTCTTCTTCAGCATTGTCTGATATTGCTTATGCTGATAATGCCATCCCTGGTCGGAATGCAGGATCAGGTTCGTGTTATCCGGTATCTTTTCAAATGCTTTATCCAGCATCTCAGTCACCATCGAGAGATTCGGCCGGTCTGATATGGTATAGCTCACAATATCTCTGCCATACAGGTCAAGAATAGGGGACAGATACAGTTTCTCTCCAAACAGGCTGAACTCTGTTACATCCGTCACCAGCTTCTGGTTCGGTCTTTCCGCTTCAAACTCCCGATTCAGCAGATTGGGTGCAATTTTACCCACATCTCCCTTGTAGGAACGGTATTTCTTCATACGGACACGGCAGACAAGACCCATTTCTTTCATGAGCCGCTGCACGGTCTTGTGATTCAGCGGAAATCCACGGGTATGCAGCTCGTCTGTAATTCGTCTATACCCATATCTGCCCTTGTTTTCGTGATAGATCTTTGCAATTTCTTCTTTAGCTGCCTGATACTTATCTCCCTTGTTCATTCGTTTCAGATGGTAGTAAAAGGTTGCACGTGGGATTTGAGCGATTGTCAGCAGCAATGCCAACGGATATTTCTGCCTCAGTTTCTGGATCACCTTTGTTTTTTCTTCTGGTGCCGCTCTCTTTCCATAACCAAGGCCTGCAAGTTTTTTAGGTATTCGTTCTCCGCTCTCAGACGCTGTACTTCTGCAAGAAGATCTTCTTCTACCTTCTCCGGCAGTTTATGCGGACGTCCTGTACTCTTCCGCCCTCGGCGTTCGATATACAATCCTTCCGGACCTTCTTCCAGATAGATTCGTTCCCAATTTGGTATTCGGTGATGATCACTGATTTCATATATTCTGGCTGCTTCGGCATAACTCATTTTCTCTTTGATAACAGCTTCTACAACCATCTGTTTGAATTCTCCTGTGTATCTTTTGTTCGGCTTTCCTTTAGGCATGAAAAATGCACCCCCTGTTTGGCGTTATGATTTATTATATCATATCGTCTAACTTTTGGGGTGCATTTCAAATTCCGGTCATTTTTCTGTTATTCTCTTTTATTCGGGCAGCCTGCAGACGTCCACCCACTCGGTATACTGCGAATATTCTTCCAGTTCGGCAATGGTCAGCTCAATCGCGCTGTTCGAGCTTCCGCACGCGGGGAACACCGTTTCAAATCGCTTCAGCGATTCATCGAGGTATACCGTCACGCCATCGTTCACAGCAAACGGACAGACACCGCCGACTGCATGACCGATCAGCTCTGCGGCTTCCTCATGAGTGAGCATTTTCGCCTTGGTGCCGAATCTTGCTTTATACTTCGCGTTATCAATCCGCGCATCTCCCGCTGTGACGATCAGAATGGGCGCGGCGCCGATTTTGAACGACATGGTCTTGGCAATGCGCTTTCCTTCACAGCCGAGAGCCTGTGCCGCCAGTTCCACCGTTGCGCTGGACTGGTCAAATTCCAGAATGCGTTCTTCCATGTTTTTTTCACGGAAATACGCACGTACTCTTTCTATGGACATGATTTTTACTCCGGTTTCTTCCGTTTTTCTGCCGCCTCAGATACGGACCTGTTCAATAATCTCCCGCAGACACGACGCACTTCTTCGCATCAGGGCGGTTTCTTCCTCGTTCAAGGGGAGAAGAACCTTGCTCTGGATGCCGTTTGCGCCGACGAGAGCAAGTGTGCTCAGGCAGACATCGCTGATTCCGTATTCGCCGTGCATCATGGTGGAGATGGTCATGGTGGTATCCATGCCGCTGTTCAGACATTTGCAGATATGGCA
>JAFQWY010000322.1 GCA_017407225.1 Clostridia bacterium
GCGATATTCGAATTAACCGAAGTATCTTGCGAGCAGACCAGCGAATGCCTTGCCATGTCTTGCTTCGTCGCGTGCCATTTCATGGACGGTATCGTGGATTGCATCCAGACCCAGCTCCTTTGCGCGCTTTGCGAGATCAGCCTTGCCGGCGGTTGCGCCGTTTTCAGCTTCTACACGCATTTCGAGGTTCTTCTTGGTGGAGTCAGTGACAACCTCACCGAGCAGCTCTGCAAACTTTGCTGCGTGCTCTGCTTCCTCGAATGCAGCCTTTTCCCAGTACAGACCGATTTCGGGATAGCCCTCGCGGTGTGCAACGCGAGCCATTGCGAGGTACATACCGACCTCAGTGCATTCGCCCATGAAGTTTGCACGGAGATCCTCGATGATGTCCTCACGGACGCCCTGTGCGACACCGACGGAATGCTCTGCTGCCCATTCCATCTCGCCCTTCATTTCCTCAAACTTGGACTGCGGTGCCTTGCACTGCGGGCACTTTTCGGGAGCTGCTTCACCTTCATGGATATAACCGCAAACCTTGCAAACGAACTTTTTCATAGTAGAATTCCTCCTGATTTCTGTTTCTTTTTTGTTGTTTTGATTTGGAAATTGATTTTCTTTTGTTGTGGTACCTCGGACACGCCGGATCATTTCCTGCGGATTCATGTCTGCCGCCTCGCCGATACTGATGGAGGAGAGCTTCTTCTGCAGCTCCTCGTTCAGCGTCTCGAACATACAGTGGAAGACACATCCGGAGCAATCCGTCACCCGCTCGCAGGAGTAACCGCCCGACAGGCAGGTACTGATGAGCAGCGGTCCCTCGATCGCTTCGATGATATCCGCAATGGAGATGTCATCTGCCGGTCTTGCGAGGTAGTAACCTCCGCCGGCACCGAGCTTGGATGCTACCAGACCTGCTTCCAGCAGTTTGCCGAGGATTTTCAGGGTAAACCGTCTGGTGACAACGATGGATTCCGCGATGGAAGCCGCATCGGTCAGTGCATCGTTTACCGCCAAGGTGTACATTATGCGTAATGCATAATCCGCCTCGCGTATTAAACGCATCGGTGGACACATCCTTTCGTTATGAGGTTGTCCGTACCGGGTCGGGTCTGTTTTTATCCTTTCCCTTGGTACGGTTATATTATACACCATTTCCCTCGGTTTGTCAATAGGTTTTTGAAATTTTATTTAGGCGCATTGTAAAATGAAGTTGCAATACTCATAAGAGTAAAATTTTCAAAAAAAGAATATCCATAGTAACGATTCTGTGATAGAATTGGAGTTGCTGAGACAACAATTCGAAAGGAATCATCACTATGGACAATACCAATTATACCACAGAACACAGAAAAGGTCAACACCTTTTAAGCGAAGAGCGGCATGAAATCGAAGTCCGTCTGAAGGACGGTTGGTCGATCTATCGAATTGCGAAACAACTGGGACGCCCGTACAACACAATCAAAAACGAAGTGAAGCGTGGCACAGTCCTTATATACAATGGGAAGCAAAAACGGTATAAGGCGGATGCCGGGGAGCAGGCATACCATGAACACCGCGAAAATTGCCGACGCGTAAACTGCTGTTTGAAAGCAGCACGCTTTCTCGCTTTTGTCGTATCCAAGGTTATGGGCGACGAAAAGTGGTCACTGGATGCAGCATTCGGATATGCATTGAAGAGTAACGAATTCCGACGTGATGAAATCGTCTGCACGAAAACACTGTACAATTACGTGGATCTCGGCTTGCTTCCGATCAAGAATATTGACCTGCCGGAGAAGCTCCGCCGCAATACAAAAGCAAAAAAGTCCCGTGAAAACAAGCGAAATCTCGGTGCAAGCATTGACGAACGCCCGGAAATCGTGGATTTACGCACAGAATTCGGTCATTGGGAAGCGGATACTGTTGTCGGCAAAAAGGACGAAGGGGAACCTTGTGTTCTGACACTGGTGGAACGCATGACCAGAATGTGTCTTTGGGTTAAGGCAGAAAACCATACCGCCGAAGCGATTCAGGCGGCTCTGGAATCGGTCATGGAATACTTCGGTGAGCAGAAAAACGAGATTTTCAAGACCATCACCGGCGATAACGGTTCGGAGTTTGCGAACCTCTCCATGCTTGAAGATGGTAAGCTGAAAGTGTATTTTACACATCCTTATTCCTCATGGGAGAAAGGCACCAACGAGTGCCACAACAAAATGCTGCGGCGTTTCATCCCGAAAGGCAGAAGTATTTCCGACTACGATGCGGACGACATCTGTTTCTTTGCAGACTGTTTCAATGGACTGCCGAGAAAGATTCTTGGCTATTGTACACCCGAGGCGTTGTTCGAGTCCTACCTCGATGCGATCTATGCCGCTTGACTGTCACGCAGACCATTCTATTTATTAGTTGTTACTATTTTGAAAATTATTGCAACTTGCTATTGCAATTTGCGTAAAAATTTTTTTGAACAATGTTATGGTGTGTGATCTCATCCCTCCGAGAGAATCCGGAGGTTTTCGTTGATGATGTGCTGATCGGCGTTATCGACCATGGAGAACACATTTCCGTACTGGAAGCAGCCGATTTCATAACCGCCGCGGACGATCTGGTCTTCTGTCGGAAGATAGACATTGCAGCCGTTGGTATTGGATAAGCTGAGCGTATAGCGGAACGGCGAATACGCACGCAGGCGCAGCGTGATCTCCGAGAACATCTCAAACGGGAACGGAATGAATACAACCTCACCGAATGCGACGAGCGTCTGCGGGAAGGTAAACGCAGGCGGAACCGTACCGCCGGACAAAAGCAGCTCCTCTGCTGCCTTCCAGTACGAATAGGTCAGCCGTCCGAGATTGTACAGCTCATCCGGATTTTCGTATCCCGCCAGAATCCGCTGAACATCCGCAAGCGCGGGAAGCTGTTTGTAGGGAATGGAAACAACACCCTCATACAGACGCAGACCGCCAGAGCTGTAGCTGCCGCACGCGCGGAACGCACGGAGTGCATCCGCTGCCGCAACACC
>JAFQWY010000323.1 GCA_017407225.1 Clostridia bacterium
CGGTACTGGAAGGTGGACTGGGGCGCACACGACCATGAGGTGGACTACCGCCGTATGCTCACGGAAGTTGTGAGGGAGTATGCACCGGATATCGCTGTGGAACACACCTATGTCCAGATGCCGCTGACCGATCTGATCAATCGGGAAAATCGCCAAAGGGAATCCCGCGAGGTGTTTGCCTTCAGCGATTTCTTCCGGACCTATGACGTAATGTGGCCGTTTGCCGACAGTACAACGCTTGCCCGGATCCATGAGCTGCTTTCCGACCCGCTTCCCTTTGAACTGGGAGCGAAAGGGATGCTGAGTACCGAGGAACAGCAGTTTATCGCGGCAGGTTTGGGATGCGCCATCGGTATCATGAATCCGGCAGTGGAGACCCGTGCGGTGCTTCGCTGGCAGCGGCTTGCTCCTCCGTTCAGCGCATCGGAGTCAAATTATGTGTTCTCTGAGGAAATGCTGACCGACTGTTACGATTATCCGAAAAATCCTGTCCGTTGGGTTCCCGTCGGCGGCAGAGTGATCCGGGAAACCGCACCGGCGGTTATGGCGCGCGGGTGTACGCTGCCGACGGTGAATCCTGTCGGGAAGGAAAAGCCCTATGTCCTTGTTTCCCGCAATCCGCACACGGGTGCGTATGCGATCGCATCCATCCGCCGCAATATTGTACCCAATCCGATGACGGTCGTTCCTGCCGATGTGACATGGGAACTGGAGAACATGGATGCCTTTGTCGGGGTATTCGGATATTTTGAAAGTCTGACATTGGTTTATTCTCAGGAGATTCCTTCCGGATGCCGTGTTTTCGCTCAGAATCTGATGGATGACGAGGCTCAGGATATCACCGGGCAGGTTCAGACAGAGGGAAACCGGCTGACGATCCCCGGACGTACGCTTATGCAGACCGGCGTGTGCAACTATGCCTACCGTGATATGAGGGGGCGGAAAATGTCCGATCCCATGCTGCTGATCCGGATGGAACAGCAGTGAACCTGTGGGGGAACACTTGGCGGTTTTTCTTCCAAAAACGAATGAAATCCCTGCTTCTGCGGAATCTTTCGGATTCACAGAAGCAGGGATTTCAGGTTGAAGACGAAAAAGCAGAATTGTCTCAGACACAATCTTTGTCTTGATAAATCTCCATGCGTACGTGCCCATCACGCCAATGCGGTACTGGCAGTTCTGGCAGCTTCCGGTGTGAAGTTTATGTTTCTGCCGCCATACAGTACTCCGGTTCGGGAAGTCCCGCTTTTGCAAGTTCATGATAAATTGTGGGGATTCCCGAATTTTACGGAAAAACCGATTGATATCGGAAAAAAACGGATTTAATAATATAGATATTTTCTGCACAATTCGCTATAATAATGGTAAATATTACAGAAATCCGCAAGAATCCCTGTATCTCCCGCTTTGGCGGAAAGAAAGGAAAACTATGACACAAAAACACATACGTCCTGCCGAAAACATGATCGGCAGACAGACCCACAACGTCGGATTTTCTGCCGTTCCCGCACCGGTGACGGTCACCGTCGACGGCTGTTTTGACGACTGGGATCTCTCCGGACAGATTCTCTGCTGTGCGGACTCCGGGATCCGGGACATTTTTTCCGTGAAA
>JAFQWY010000324.1 GCA_017407225.1 Clostridia bacterium
AAAGCTTCTGTTCAGCGGTGACTCTGCCATTTTTCTCGCGGAAGAAGGTACCATCTATATAAGGAATGAATACTGTACGCCGATTGAACCCGGCAATACGGTTGTGATTCTGCAGGATAAAGATAACGCCTATTTCGGTGATTTCAGGCTGAAACCGCTGAACGAATCGCTCAAAGAGCAGGAAATTGAGGTGGTTGTGAATGAGTACAGTGCGGATCAGATCAGACTCAAGCAGCTTGCCGGAGACGACGATTACGATCTCTATGTCACAGACGGCTACAGCATCGTGCTGGATTATCCGATTTACGAGCCGCTGAACGATTACACCGCTGTTACGGATCGGTTTGATCTGATGTACGACGAAATCCGGGAAATCTGTACCTTTAACGAACAGATTTACGGTGTACTGCTGGATCTGCAGGTTCAGAACAGTCTGTGGGGATATAATGCAGAGCTTCTCGAAGAACTGGGCATGACCTTGCCGGATTCTTCATGGACACTTGACGATTATTACGAAATGGCCGTGGAAATCCGGGCGAAGGGACATTATATTGCAAGAGTATGGCCGATGTTCCTTTCTGATTATATTCATGTGTTCGGTGATATGTACGATACAAAGAGTCTGACCGATGACGGCAGTATGCTCCGGAAGTATCTGGAAATCATGAAAAAGCTGCAGAAGGAAGGACTTCTCTATAACAGGGATACGGCGGTAGAGGGAGCAAAATGCCTGTTTGGTTCCAGTTCTGAGCCGTTCTGGTACGGCTATAACAATCCCGATGTACCGCCGGAGCTGAATCTGGGGGATGTGTGGTATCCTGTGACATTTGACGGGCGGATGCCGGATATGACCATTATGACATTCCTGCAGATGAACAGGAATTCACTGAATAAGGAAAAAGCCTCCCTTGTGCTGGCGGAATGCATGAAGTCGGAGTATCTGGAAGATTATCGAAAGAGTACCGTTTATTATCGGGAAACCGGTGAGGAAATCCGTTCATCCAGTGAAAAAGCGGAAAAGAATTTTCAGATTTATCTGGATGTACTCGCCAACTCCCGCCCGCGGTACAGTCATGACAACGAAATATTCCAGTTCATGAATGCGGAAGCGGAGAAGTATTACAACGATGAACAGGATCTGGAACTGACAGTGGAAAAGATCTACGCAAGAGCGAAAATGATCTTTGAAGAATAAGGAGGACACGATGAAAACCTTACGATATATCCTGCTGATCGGCTTTCTGTTTGTTCTTGTATCCTGCGGGACGGAAGAACTGCCGGAAGAACACACCTTCCTGGATGCCGAATACGCTGTAAACGCCACGGATATGGCAGTGGTGGGAGACAAAATCTACTACATCTCCGATGAAAGGGTATACGAAACCACATCGGACTCCGTGGTGTTTGAAGAATTCCCGGTAAGCCGCATTGCCGCGGCAGGGGACACATTTGCAGTGTTTGGCGGCGGTGTCGTGAAGATCGGTGAAGACAGCTACACTTTACCCGTGTCGGAGATCACCAGCCTTGTCTGCGTGGGGAACACCATCGGGTATACCTACAAAGAAAACGATCTTGAAATGCTGGGCTTTGTCAACCGCAAGAACGGCGACAGCATTTCCATCACGCCGTTGGAAAGCGGACAGGTGCGGATGATTCCTTATAAAGACAAGAGCATCCTTGTCCACTGCATCAATACATCAAGCGGTTATGTGCTTCTGTACGACTTTGACACGGAAACCATGAAGCCGGGCAGTGTGTTGATTGATACCACGAACATCGACCTGCCTGCCTACAATAAAAACGACAACGCCATTTACTGGCTGGACGGCAATGCAGGCGGCGCACATCTGACCCGATATGATCCGGAAACGGGCGAGACAAGTACGCTGATTCCGGCGGATGCCCTGCGGATGAGCATTCTTGACCTGACCTTCTCCGGAGGCTCTGCCATTGTACGCAAGCTCAGCGGTGGTATTTCGGTGGCGAATGAATATACTTCCGTGGAGGAAGGCGTAACAACGGTGAAACTGTTGTCCCTGTCCAAGACAGACGGATATATGGACAATCTGGTGTATATTCTGAAACGCGACCATAATATCCAGCTTGAAGTGACCACGATTGCCGAGGATAAATTGAAGTTGAAACTCTTGGCCGGTGAAGGCGACTTTGATCT
>JAFQWY010000325.1 GCA_017407225.1 Clostridia bacterium
CACCGCGAACAACATGGGTGGTCCGCATGAGGTGGTCGTCAACCGCGTGTGCGAAGTGGTAGGTGGGGATGCCGTCGGACTTGAGAAGAACGTGGTCGATATCGTTTTCGGTGATGGTCAGCTTGCCCTTGACAAGGTCATCGAACTTGAACTGGTTTTCGATGCTGCCGGTGCTTCTGAAACGAAGAACCCAGGGATTGCCGGCATCCAGCTGTGCCTGAATGTCTTCCACGGGACGGTCACGCCACATTGCGTACTTGCCGTAGTAGCCGGTGGTTTCCTTGTTGGCTTCCTGCTGTTCACGCATTGCCGCCAGTTCTTCTTCGGTGCAGAAGCAGGGGTATGCCATGCCTTCGGTCACAAGCTTCTTTGCATAAACATGGTAGATTGCCGCACGCTGACGCTGACGGTAGGGACCGTAGTCACCTGCATCGCCGTCAATGGTAGCGCCTTCATCGAAGGAAATGCCGTAGTGCCTGAGAGTGTTGATCAGAACTTCAACCGCGCCGGGAACTTCACGCTTTGCGTCGGTATCTTCCACGCGAAGGAACAGTATGCCGTTTGACTGATGAGCCATTCTTTCGGCGGTCAGACCCTGGACCAGATTGCCGAGGTGAACAAATCCGGTGGGGGACGGTGCCATACGGGTAACGATTGCGCCTTCGGGAAGGGTACGGACGGGGAATCTTTCTTCCAGTGCTTCCGGTGTGTCGGTGACATCGGGGAACAGAAGATCCGCAAGAGCTTTATAATCCATTGTTAGTCTCCAATCATGAAAATTGTACAGATATCTTTATTATAATAAGGTATTATACCACAGTTTTTCCCTTCCGTCTATATGTATATTCCCTATTTTTTGCGTTTTCCGGCAGATTTGTTTCGGCTGAATGAACACGGATTCCCGCAGCAGGGTTCTCTTCTCCGTCACGATGTAAATTATTTTTACTTTCCGGTGAAATCCGTTGATTTTTTCTGCGTAATATGATAGAATTATTACATAAAATTGTTGAACTGCCGGAGGTATGGTATGAATAACGGCGCAAAATCTTTCCGCAGTGCGCTTGGCGGCTACAACCGCGAAGACGTAAACGGATATATCAAAGAAACCGATCTGAAACACGCGGCCGAACTGGAAGAAATGAAGAAGGCTCTGGACGAAGCAAAAGCGGAATCTGCGGGATACGCGGCATCGGTTCAGGCGGCTGTTCTGGAGCGCGATGCGGCAAGAGAACGGGCACACGCAGACATGATCGCCGCGGCAGAGCTGACCCGCGCAAAGGACGTCGAGATTGCGGAGCTGACCAAGCGGCTGAATCTGCTGAAAGCCGAAACCGAAGCCCAGGCCAATGTGATCAGCTCTCTCAGAGAAGAAAAATCCGCGCTTTCCGCTCAGGTTGATGCGGGCAGAGAAGCTGCGGAAAAAGCACAGAAAGAAGCGGAAGAAAAACTCCGTGCGGTCCGTGCCGAATACGAAACAAAGCTCGCCGAAGCGGGTGAACAGCAGGAAGCCGTTCTGGCTCTGCGTGCGGAGAATGAAGCTCTCACGGGCACCCTGAATCAGGCTGTCAACGAAGCTGTACAGCTGCGTGAATCCGCTGAAGGACTGAATGGCAGAATCGCAGATCTGGAATCTCAGCTCAGCAGTGCGCTGGAGGAAGTGGTTAAAAAAAACGCTGAACTGACTGCCAGGGACGAGGAAATCGCCGCTCTCACCGCCGCTCACGAACAGGCGCTGGATCAGTGCGTCCATAAAGCCCTGGGAGATGTGTCCGATCGTGGCAGCGATGCATATAAGCTGGAGATGTATGACAAAGTGAGCGCACAGCTGGGAGATATCCTCATCGGTGCAAACCGGAATGCGGATGAAATCATCACAGCGGCGCAGGAGGAAGCGGAACAGCTCCGTGCGGATACCGCTCTCGAGTGCGAACAGAAGCGCGCGGAATGCGATGCCTCGGTCAGCCGTACCAGAATGGAAGTGGAAGAAGAAGCGGCCTACATCCGTGAACGGCTCTCAGCCGCTGCCGGCGATCTTCTGTGCGGTGTCAGCTCCGATCTTCACACCAGTACCGAAAACTGCATCCGGGAACTGGCCGCCTGTGTAGAGGATATGCAGTATGAAATCAAAGCTCTTCTGGCGCGTCTCACAAACAGATCTTCGGAAATGAACGACCGGATTGCCTATTACCAGACCTGCGTTTCCGACGGCGTCAGCGAAAAGCTCGCGGAAATGGACAGTAAATACGGAATCCGCCCCCTTCAGATTTCCGGCGGTACGGACGGTGATACCGATGTCAAATCCTGACAAGAAGCTGGGAGAAAAAATCCGTCATCTCCGTCTGCAGCTGGGAATCACGCAGCGGGATCTGGCCGGAGATAAAATCACCCGGAATATGCTGAGTCTGATTGAGAGCGGTACGGCTTCCCCGTCCGTTTCCACCCTTGTATACATCGCCGAACGTCTGGAGACCCCTGCCGGCTACTTCTTCACCTCCACCGAAGAGGACGAGGGACGATTCCTGAAAATGAATATCCTCGGGCAGCTGAAGGAATGCTTCCGGGCCAAAAAATACCGGGAATGCGAAGAAATCTGCGCAGAACTTCCGCCCTACGCCTTTGACGATGAACTGTCCTATATGCTGGCCGTTTCCTTCCTCGGAACCGCCTGCGAATTTGCCTCCGCACTGAATCTGCGCTCCGCTATGACGGATCTGGACAAAGCACAGCAGTACGCCGAACATTCCCTGTACGTGGAAGAGCATTTTCAGCAGGCCATCCGTTTTTACCGGGAATTGTTCCGCTCGGTATGTTCCGACCAGATTCCCGATATCCTCTGTGACCAGGAAGTCTCGGGCGTATATGTCTCCCAGTCCGTGATCCAGTATTTCCGGACACTCCGCAGACTCCATGCCGGAGAAGCGGTAATCCCGGAGTTTGTCCGCGGCTCCTATCACGACAAGCACATCTCCGCTCTGATCATGCTGCGGGAAGACCGGATCAGCGATGCCCAGAAACGGCTCAGAGAGCTTTCCCTGGACTCCTCGCTTCCCTATTATATGCAGTACCGGGTTCTCACCGATCTGGAGGAAGCGGCAAACACTACCGGCGATTTTCGTCTGGCATACAGCTCGGCGCGTCGGAAGCTGGAATTTATTGACAGATTTAAAATATAATACAAAAACACCGTTTACCGTGGTCTCAGCCATGATAAACGGTGTTCTTTTTCTTATTTGACCGCTGAGCGGTAGCCGCTGAACCGCATGGATTCGATGATCTGGAATCCGCAGGCGCTCTTTGACTTACGGTTCAGATTGGATATGTGAACCGCGATGGTTTCATCCGTCATTCTGCCGTCGCTGCAGCAGTACTTCCGGATCATTTCCGGCGGAATGAATCTGCGGCTTCTGTCGGACATCAGATACTTGAAAATCATATACTCCGCTTTGGTCGGCTCGATTTGCGCACCGCGGATTTCCATAAAGTCCTCCGCAAAGAAGGCGTCGGGTGAACCGAACACACCGAACGGTGTTACAGCGGATTCATCCATCCCGTTCTGCTTCAGCAGCTGTTTCCGGATCTGTCCCGGAAGCAGGTTCTCATCAGCAAGAGCACTGGCATTCAGAGCGGAATTCACAAATCCGCCGCCCAGAACAATGGCATGGATATGATCCATCGGAGTCTGACGGACAGTATTCAGCGCATCCGTAAATGTGACAATCAGACTTGCCGGCAGACAGCTCCGGTAATCGGAAATCGGGGCTGCCGCACAGGGACAACCCATGCGGAACAGCTTATCCCGGATCACCGACGCCCTTTCCGACAGGGTGCGGTCACAGATGAGAATCATGAATCAGACAGAGTGCACGCCCAGCTTGGGGTCGGCTGCGTCTGCGTCCAGATTGTACTTCTTGGCCTTGCGGTATTCGAAGAACTTTTCGGCAACCTGTTCGAACAGAGCGTAGGACAGTACATCTTCTTCCTGTTCTTCCCAGGGCTTAACCTTTTCGCGGAGCTTGTCAAGTTCGGGGGCAAGCTTGTCTGCGGGACGGCAGGTGATGGGCTCTTCATCGCCGATGATCTTCTTGCGGAATTCGGGAGAGATTTCTGCGGGGCACTTGCCGTAGTCGCCGCGGATCATACCCTTGAATTCCTTGGAAACCAGCTTGTAGCGTTCACCTGCGATTACGTTCAGAACCGCCTGGGTACCTACGATCTGGGAGGTGGGAGTTACCAGCGGAGGATAACCTGCGTCCGCACGTACTCTCGGAACTTCTTCCAGAACTTCGGGGAGCTTGTCGCTCTTGCCCTGCTGCTTCAGCTGGGATACCAGGTTGGACAGCATGCCGCCGGGAACCTGATACAGCAGGCAGTTTACGTCTACCTTCAGCACCTTGGGATCCATCAGGCCGGAAGCCAGATATTCGTCACGTCTGGGAGTGAAGTGCTTGCAGATCTTGTCGAGCTGAGCCATGTCAAGACCGGTGTCGTATTCGGTACCCTGAAGGGTTGCAACGATTGCTTCGGTGGGAGCCTGGGAAGTACCCATCGCCATGGGGGAGATGGCAGTGTCAACGATGTCAACGCCTGCTTCGATCGCCTTGAGGATGGTCATGGAAGCCAGACCGGTGGTGTAGTGGGTATGGAGCTGCAGGGGGATCTTTACCTTGGACTTGAGTGTCTTCACCAGATCGTACGCGGTGTAAGGAGTGAGAAGACCGGACATATCCTTGATGCAGATGGAGTCAGCGCCCATTTCTTCCAGTTCCTTCGCATACTGAGCGAGGGATTCGGAGGAGTGCACGGGGCTGATGGTATAGGAAATCGCAGCCTGAACGTGGCCGCCTTCCTTCTTGGTTGCGTTGATGGCAGTCTTCAGGTTTCTTGCGTCGTTGAGCGCGTCGAAGATTCTGAGGATGTCGATACCGTTGGCGATGGACTTCTGTACGAAGTATTCAACAACGTCGTCCGCGTAGTGACGGTAGCCGAGGATGTTCTGACCGCGGAACAGCATCTGGAGCTTGGTGTTCTTAGCGGCAGCACGGATCTTGCGGAGTCTTTCCCACGGGTCTTCGTTCAGGAAACGCATGCAGGAGTCGAAGGTAGCGCCGCCCCATGCTTCCAGGGAGTGGTAGCCGACCTTATCCATTTCTTCCAGAATGGGAAGCATTTCTTCCGTGGTCATTCTGGTGGCGATCAGGGACTGGTGCGCGTCACGGAGCACGGTTTCGGTAATTTTTACTTTAGCCATATATGATAAGATTCCTTTCGTGATATTGATATGTATTCCCTATTACGCGAAGTAGGACAGGAATACGCCTGCCGCAACGGCGGAACCGATAACACCGGCCACATTGGGACCCATTGCGTGCATGAGAAGGAAGTTGGAGGGGTTTTCCTTCTGACCGACTACCTGTGCAACACGCGCCGCCATGGGAACAGCGGATACACCTGCGGAGCCGATGAGAGGATTGATCTTGCCCTTGGTAACGAAGCACATGAACTTGCCGAGCAGCAGACCGCCGCAGGTAGAGATACAGAATGCAGTCAGACCGAGGACGATGATCTTGATGGTGCTGAATGCGAGGAAGTTGTCGGCGTTCGCGGTCGCACCAACGGATACGCCGAGGAAGATGGTAACAATGTTCATCAGCTCGTTCTGAACGGTCTTGGAGAGACGGTCGGTAACGCCGCTGACGTTGAGAAGGTTACCCAGCATCAGGAAGCCTACCAGCGGAGCCGCGTCGGGAACGATGATGCTGACGACCACGGTAACGATGATCGGGAAGAGAACCTTTTCCTTCTGGGATACAGAACGGAGGTTGGTCATCACGATGGCACGTTCTTTTTTGGTGGTAATCAGTCTCATAAACGGAGGCTGGATAATCGGGATCAGAGCCATGTAGCTGTACGCAGCAATGGCAATTGCACCCAAAAGCTCGGGAGCAAGAGTCTTGGTAACCAGAATTGCCGTAGGACCGTCAGCGCCGCCGATGATGCCGATGGAAGCAGCCTGTTCGGGAGTAAAGCCAAGGAACAGAGCGCCGATGAAGGCAACGAATACGCCCAGCTGAGCGGCCGCGCCAAGCATCAGGGACTTGGGATTGGCGATCAGTGCGGAGAAGTCGGTCATGGCACCTACGCCCAGGAAGATCAGGGACGGATAGATACCCAGCTTGACACCCAAGTACAGGAAGTCAATCAGGTTGCCATTTTCGATGATTTCCTGAAGAACGATATTGGTGCCGCCTTCTTTGATAAACAGATTCATATGGAACAGATCTGCGCCGGGGAGGTTCGCCAGAAGCATACCGAATGCGATGGGGAGAAGGAGCAGGGGTTCAAACTTGCGGACAATGGCAAGATAGAACAGCGCGCCGATGATCACATACATCGCAAGGGTTTTCACCAGGAGAATCGGATCGGAGAAAAGGATCGGAAGCCCTGTTGATTCATATAAAGATGTAAAGAAAGTAGTCAAATCGATCACTCCTTAATATTCTGATTGGTCGGAAGAATATCGTGAGTGATTAACCGAGGGTGATGATGACGTCGCCGGAGTTGACGCTTGCGCCCTGAGCGGCTTCGATGGACTTGACGGTGCCGCCTTCAGCAGCGAAGATTTCGTTTTCCATCTTCATTGCTTCCAGGATGCATACCAGATCGCCGGACTTGATGGTGTCGCCGACCTTGACATTGAGCTTGAGAATGGTGCCGGGCATGGGAGCGGTTACCTTGATGGAGCCTGCTGCACCGGAGGGAGCTGCCTTGGGAGCCTGAGCGGGTGCTGCTGCAGGTGCGGGAGCCGCTGCGGGTGCGGGTGCTGCTGCAGGTGCTGCGGGTGCTGCTGCCACGGGAGCGGATACTGCGCCCGCTTCTTCAACGAGAACTTCATAGGTTACACCGTTAACGGTTACGTTATACTTTTTCATTTGTGCCTCCACAATTATTTATGATAGTAGGTTCGGAATCAGTCTTCGTTTGCGCCGGTCCAGCTCTTTCTGCCGGATTTGCGCTTGAAGGAAACGACACGGTAAGGCAGGCCGGAGAGACCTTCTTCCGCACGGTATGCTTCGATGGCTGCGGTGATTGCCGCGATCAGTGCGCCGTCGTCGGTCTGAGCCGGTACGGTCGCAGGTGCGGGAGCCGGTTCGGGCTTGGGTTCTTCAGCCTTCTTCACGGGAGCTGCGGGCTTTTCTGCGGGAGCCGGCTTCTTTTCCGCGGTACCGGAGAACACACTGAACAGTGCGATGATACCCCAAAGAATTGCCAGAACCAGGAACACGGTGCCCATGCCGCGGAGAAGCATTTCACCGGACAGGGACAGTTTCTGAGTGAGGTCCAGTTTTTCTGCGGTAAGGAATAAAGGTAAATAATTCATAGCGCCCTCCTTCGATTAAAGAGGAAGGTTTGCATGACGTCTCTTGGGTGCGTATGCTGCCTTTGCGGAGAGCATCATAACAGCGGATGCCAGTCTCTGACGCACTTCAGCGGATTCGATGATGTCGTCCACTTCACCTGCGCGTGCAGCTTCCATGACGTTTGCTTCGGTTGCATTCCACTTTGCTTCCAGATCTTCTCTGCTCATGTCCTTGGAGATCTGATCGTTCCAGAGGAGAGCAACAGCGGACTTGGCGGTCATGCAGGAGATCTTTGCGGAATCGAGCGCAAATACGATATCTGCGCCGATGGACTTGGAGCCGAGAACGGAGAATACGGAACCGTATGCCGCACCGGAAACCAGAGTGATGAGCGGAACCTTTGCCTGAGCGTATGCACCTGCCAGACGGCCGATTTCAGCGCTGTAGGGGTTCTTTTCTTCGTCGCCGCAGACTGCGAAGCCTTCGGAGTCAACGAGAGTGATTACGGGAATTGCGAAGCAGTCGCAGAAGCTGATGAACTTTGCTGCCTTGCGCGCTGCCTTGGAGGTAAGTCTGCCTTCGTTTTCCGCATGGTTGGTGCCTACGATACCGCAGACAGCGCCGCCCAGGGAAACAAGACCGGTGGTCAGGGACTTTGCGTATTCGCCGCCCAGTTCGATGTAAGCCGCGTCATCTGCGAATGCAGCGATGAGAGCCTTCATATCACCGGATGCGTATGCGGAAGTGTCAGCCAGACGGTTGACTTCATCGTTGGTCAGAACTTCAACACCGCCTTCTTCGTTGTTGGAGGGCAGGTAAGAAAGCAGCTGACGTGCAGCGCCCAGAGCTTCTGCGTCGGTCTTTGCGGTGATGGAAACCACGCCGGACTCAACGGAATCTTCTGTAGTACCGCCGCCTACCACGAAAGGAGGATTGATGCTGATCTTGGAGTTTTCGGTTGCGATCACGAAATCGAACATGGATGCGGCAACTGCGGAAGCACCCTGTGCGATGCCGGGAACGATTGCGATCTGGGGAATGATGCCGGATGCGGATGCAGCAGCCTTCATGATCATGCCGTAGCCCGCCAGAGCGCGTACGCCTTCGGGAAGGTATGCGCCTGCGCTGTCGAAGATTCCCACGATGGGACAGCCGTTTTCAACAGCCAGCTTGTATACCGCGCAGATCTTCTTTGCAGCAGCTTCGCTTACGGAACCCTTGGTTCTGTTCATATCCTGGGAGAACGCGTAAACCAGACAGCCGTTCACGGAACCGTAACCGGTGATCACGCTTTCCAGCTCATCGGGAGTTTCTCCGTCAAATTCGCTGATCCGGCGCATGGTATACGCACCGGTCTCGGTGAAGGTACCTTCGTCAAACAGTGCGGTGATCCGTTCTCTTGCGGTCAGCACACCGTCTTTTCCGGACTTCTCATTCTTCATGAGCAGTTCGCGGAATGCCGCAGCAGTCTGGGGTACATCATTGTTCCGCATACCGCTGCCAATCATTGTCTTTGCCATATATCCTCCATAATAAGTATAATAGTATTATCGTTTGAGATATAACGCTGGTTCGGGATAAAATGATAAAATTTAATCCATTCTACCCCATCATATTTATGATATCGCAATTTACGCCGAATATCAAGTCATTCCGAAAATATTAATAGAAAATTCATATTTTAACCGACAAGACTACATGATATTCATTTATACTAAGAAAAAACGACAGGAGTACTTATGCTGATAGACTTTCATACCCACGCTTTCCCCGACAAGATTGCTCAGCGCGCCCTTTCTTCCCTTGCGGCACGGGTCAACTGTACACCGCTGACGGACGGAACGGTTTCAGGGCTTCTCGAAAAAATGAACGAATGGTCCGTTGACCGCGCTGTGGTCTGCAACATTGCCACCAATCCGAAGCAGACCGTGAACGTAAACAACTTTGCCATGGAAACCAATTCCCTTCACGGGGACAGGCTTACCGCCCTCGGCAGCGTCAATCCCGGTTATGACGATATTCCCGGTGAACTGAATCGGATTGCCGGCACCGGAATTCCCGGCATTAAAATTCATCCGGAATACATGGGACATACTGTGGACGATCCGGTCTTTGATACGATTTTCGAGCTCGCGGCCGAGCTGGATCTGTTCGTCATCACCCATGCCGGTTTTGATGCATATTCCCCCTCCCGGATATTCGCCAATCCTGATGCCATTCTGCGCCGTCTGAGACGTTCGCCTAAAACCAAGTTTGTCTGTGCACATTGGGGTTCCAATATGATGTGGCATGAAACTTACGGCAAGCTGCTGGGGGAAGAGCTCTGGATCGACACTTCGCTGTGCGTATTTTCGGCACTTGACAAAAACTTCGCCGTAAAAATGCTGAACAAACACGACAGCAGCAGGATCCTCTTCGCCCGCGACTGTCCCTGGGATTCCTCATCCGAAACATTTATCTACATGGATTCCCTCCCCATTTCCGATGACTTCAAAGACAAGATTTTTTATGCAAACGCCGAATATCTGCTGAAAACACAGCATTGATTTCGTCAGTTGCCTAAAACCATCAAAAAACCGCCGTATGCATTTCTGCAAACAGCGGTTTTTGTTTTACTCGGGTTCGGAAGAGTCTGCGGCAGCGGCTCCGCCGTTGAAGTCATCGGAAATCACATCACTGTATGCATCCGCGATGGTCTTCAGGTCGAAATCGCTTTTGCCGTTCAGTCCGTCTTTGGCCATCATCTTTTCCAGTACAGTGATATCTGCCGAGATGTCGATGGATTCATTGCGGAAGAGCTGATCCACCTGCTGTTCAAAGCCGACGGTCAGCAGATCCATGATCCGCTCGATGTTTTCCTTGGACTTCTTCATATTCTCCCCGGCTACCCCAACCCGTTCAATCCGGCTGTAGGATTCCAGAAGCTTCAGGGTCGTGGGCAGGTAGTAATTGAGAAAGGTCCGTATCTGCGGCATTGCCTCGGGGTGATCGGTGACATACTCAAAGATATTGCGGGTATGCTCTTCAATAATATCGATTTTTTCGGAGATTATCCTGTCTTCGATTTCATCGTTGAGCCGGCGGATCTGACGGAGTATGGAATTGAAATTATCTTCATCGGAGGATTCCTCAGCGGGCTGAGCCTCGGATTTGCCTTCTTCACCGTTCTTTTTTTCCTGTCTGAGCAGTTCCCCGTACACGGTGCGGTAATCAAAGCCTTCCGGTTCATCCGGCTCCGCATCGATATACCGCATGAAATTGTTTGTTCCCATGTCGATATACGCGCTGTCCCCGAATTCCCCTCGGTCAATCATATACTGCACATCCTTCCGGGTCTGCTTGAGGCTTTTCCCTGCTGCGGAGGCAAGTCTGCGGAGATTCAGGCTCTTTTTATTACCGATCATGGCGCGGATTCTGGCCAGACGGGTTTCACGGTCTCTGATTACCTTGGATCCGAGGAAGCATCCTCCGGCTGCAAGGACAACCGGAATACCGTATACCAGAAGTCTGAGAACGGAATCCCAGAAATTCACTCCGTACATCGCCGCCGCACTGTATGCGGACATACCGCCGAAGATTGCCGCCAAAACGCCCAGAATATTCAGCAGCCTCGCAGATGCGGGTCCTTTCTTTTTGGCATTCGCCTTTCTTGTCGAAGCGGGATTTTCGGCAGACGCCTTATAGTCACGGGAGGCTGTGGTGTCGTAGGGAGTTTCCCGCCAGTTGGGATTTTCCTTCTTTTCCGCCGGTTTCGAAGGGTCGGAGATGCATCGCAGAATGGTCAGCACCACTCCAACGGGCCAGTACACAATATATGCAAGCACGATGAGCGGAATCGGAATATTGAAATTATGATTTTGCCTTGCCAAGATACGATGCTCTCCTTATATCAATGATGTTTTTATGCGTTTGTCTTTCGGCGTATGCCTGTTGTTTCAGAGTTCGGGATCCAGTACGCGGAGGTAGTCGATGCAGCGTTCTACTTCTTCCTTGCCGGTGGGATCGCAGCCTTCGCTTTCCACAACGATGTCCAGACCCATTTCGATAGCCTTTTCACGGACTGCAGCAACGGGAGCGCCGCCCTGACCGAGGGAGTAACCATGACCTTCGGGAGTACCGTCCTTGAGGTGAACCATCTTTACGCGGCTTCCAAGTCTTTCCAGAGTCGCGACGGGATCCAGCTTTGCAACATATGCCCAGTAGGTATCCAGTTCGAAGAATACATCGCAGCGTTCTTCCAGTTCCTTGTGGATGTAGTAGCCTTCAGCCTGTTCGTAAAATTCGTGGGAGTGGTTGTGGTAACCAAGTTCGATGCCGTGTTCTCTCAGCCTGGGAGCGATTTCATTGCACTGTGCGATGAAGGTGTCCAGCTTTTCCTTTGTGCTGAGGTCGTGGCCGGGGATAATGTACTTGGTGTTGCCGATGGTCTTGTGATACTTCACGGTGTTGTCGAAATCGTTCAAAAGATCGCCCAGACCGCTGTGGGTACCGACGCATACCAGGTTGTACTTCAGAAGCATATCGCGGACATCCTCAGCGGAGTGGCCGAAGAAGCCTGCAAATTCTACAGTTCTGTAGCCCATTTCGGAAACTGCGCGGAGTGCGCTCTCCAGATCCTTGCCGGTCATGTCGCGGAGGCTGTACATCTGAATACCGTATTTCATAGTTTTTCCCTTTCTTTTGTATAATTATTGGAATAAAGCGTTTGTTATATTATAAAAGAATCCGCCGCTGTTTTCAAGATATTTCGCAAAATTTAAGGAAATCTTCATCAACTTCTCATCCACAGCTGCAGTCTTCCCTGTTTTTCCGATTTCATGAGTACGCCGCGGTTCTCCAGCACCTTCATGCATCCTCTGCCGATCCGTTCATCCCGCCCGATGGCTTTACAGAATTCCCCGGCAGAAAACTGTTCCGGAAGAACCTCCGGGATCAGTCCGCGGTAATCTTCGTCGCTGTGCAGAATATGCATACCGATCAGATCCACCGGAACTCTCTCATACCGGTTGGAGCCGCGCTTCCTGTCCTTGCTCCAGCCGTCAAGCATCCGGTATTCGTCTATTTCCATCATGGGAGAAATTACGGTCAGATTCTCGTTTTTGACATAAGGCAAAATCCTTACAAGCTCAAACAGCGTATCATAGACATTTGCCTTTTTCGGGGATTTTTTCCGCGGCGTGATTTCACTTGTTTCCGGATCAATCCAGGACACATATTTCCGGGCCGCCAGCGGATAAACCAGATTCACCCGGAACTGCGGCAGATACGCAGCAAGTTTCGGCCCGAGACCGGAAAAACCGGAAGTTTCAATTTCGGTTATGATCCCATCGCGGCAAATGTCGGCAATGAACCCGTTCACTTTGATTTCGTGGAATTCCGGATTTTCCTCAAAATATTTTTTCAGGATAATGTGCAGTTTTTTCTCTTTGTAGGTACCGATATTATACCGCTCATGCCCTTCCAGCGTACTGCTGTAAATGATATTGTAAAACCTTGCCCGGTTGATTTCCATCGTCATTTTCTGTTTTTCAGCCAGATGAGCAGCTCATCAATGTCGCTGTCGCCGAATTCCCTGTCCGCAAACAGTGCATCCAGCATCCTGACAAAGGAACCTCCGTGACAGGTATCCACAAATCTTCTGGTAATCTGGTTCACATAAAGACTGCGGTCGGCAGCCGGAAGGTAGTATCGTTCCTTTCCGTTTTTGTATGACAGCAGAAAGCCTCTGTTCTCCAGTCTCGCCAGAAATGAAATCAGCGTGGGGGCTTTCCAGCCTCTGCGTTTCCCGATTTTCTCCATGAGCGCCGAGGTTGTCACCGGCGGCTCCAGTTCCCACACAGCAAGCATAATATCCATTTCCGCATCCGGAAGTTTCACCGAATAGTCCACTTCCCCTTTCATTCGTTCCAGCTGCTGCATAATATCATTCTGTTCCGTCATCCGCGTCACTCCTTCGTACCGAAAATGATTTATAATATATATTATACGGTTGCCTAACTCTTTTGTCAAGTAATTTCGGCGTTTTTCTAAAATATTCACATCTTCTTAAAATTCATCCGGCATTCACTTATTTAAATCTATTTATTTAAGAATCTCTTTTTTCTTTAAAAATCTGCCCATGATTTTTAAAAGCATATTGACATATGAATAATAATTGTGTATAATATCACTATATAAAGAAGATAAAAAATACACTGCTGTGCATCCTTCACAGCGGAGGGGTTTTTCATGAACAACAACATCAGCCTGAAGAGTATCAAATACGAAAGTATCAAGGCGATTTTCACATCGATCGCTGATGCGGAAAAAATCAGCCGAGCCGCTATTTCCGGTCTGACCGATCTGAGTCTGGTCACAGTCGGTAAGATTGCAGATGCTCTTCTTGATATGAATGTCATCAGCCAGATCAAGGAAATCCGTCCTCAGGCAGGACGCCGCGCCGGTCTTCTCAGCGTAAATGAAAACAAATTCACCGTTATTTTTGACCTGACTTCCCGGGATTTTCATTACACGGTACTGAATCTGAGGCTTTGCCTGATGGAACGCTCCATGTATACCTACGACAAGGAGATTTCTTATGAGGAAAATCTGAACCGTTTTTTATCGGCAATCTCCGAGGAACTGCGGCAGAAATATGATTTTTCCGACTGCTACGGCATCGGGGTATCCGTTCCGGGCGCATACAATGCACAGACCGGAAAAATATGCACCAGAAGAATTCCCGAACTGCGGACTCTTTCTCTCAGCGAGATGATCGGCAGATATTTTCCCGGAACTCCCGTTCTCATTGACTCCCACATCAACGCTTCCGCAAAGTCCAATGTGCGGAGAGTGGAAGACTATAACGAAAAGAACATCATCTATTATTACGTCAGCCCCCGTTTTGTCTGCGGTGTCTACATCGTCAACGGTGAGTTGATTCTGGGCCGTGAAAACCACGCCTGCGATTTCGGATATCTGGTGGATTCCACCGGTGTCTCCTGCGAAGAACGGCTGAGCCAGTGCACCACGGAAGACGAATACCTGGCCATTCTCTCCCGTTCGGTTTATAATATTATCCGCGCATTCAATCCCCATGAGATCATCATCGAATGCGACCTTCCCATCCAGCGCGATGATCTGGCGGAATGTGTCCGGAGCATCATTCTGCAGAATTACCGCATCAACGAAAGCGATCTTCCTTCCATGCGCCGCGCAAGATGCAAATTCCGCAACTCTCACCGCGGTCTGGCCATCGGACTTCGTGAGATGTGGCTGGAATCCCTTGTTTTTGCAAATCACTGACATCAAAACTGTATCACTGACCGGAGGTAACTATGCCCAACTATCCCCTTCTTCTTCGTCCCGTATCCAAAGAAATCATCTGGGGCGGCTCCAGACTGAAAGATGACTACGGAAAAACCGCACCTTTTGAAAAAATCGCGGAATCCTGGGAACTGACCGTCCGTCCGGATGAAAAGAACATTATCGCCAACGGCAAGTACGCCGGCATGACGCTGGAGCGTTTTATTGCTTCCGACCGTGCCCGGATCATGGGTACCAACGGTGCGAAATATGACCGCTTCCCGCTGCTCATCAAGTTTATCGATGCGGCGGATAAGCTGTCCATTCAGGTGCATCCCGACAACGATTACGCCATCGCAAAGGAAGGCGAGCTGGGCAAGACGGAAATGTGGTACATCATGGACTGTGAACCGGGCGCAAAGCTGGTTTACGGTCTGAAGGAAGACTGTACGGCAGAAGATTTTGCGCAGGCGGTTAAGGATAACCGTACGGAAGAATTGCTGAATTTCGTTCCCGTGCAGAAGGGTGAAGTTTACTTCATTCCCGCAGGTCAGGTTCACGCCATCGGCGCCGGTATCCTGATTGCGGAAATCCAGCAGAATTCCAATGTAACCTACCGGGTTTACGACTACAACCGTCCGGGTGCAGACGGCAAGCCCCGTCAGCTGCACACCGAAAAGGCAATCGATGTGGTACAGGTTCGCTCCGAAGACGAAATCGATGCACTCCGGTTCTCTCAGAAGAAACCTGAAGGAAATTACGAAGTTCTTGCGTCCTGCGACTACTTCACCACCCGCAAATACGTCACCGACTCCGACAATGTGGCTGTATTCCATGCTCACAAGACCAGCTTCCTTTCCCTGCTGATTCTGGAAGCGGAAGATGCCGTTCTGTCCAACGGTGTGGAAGAATTCCACCTGAGAAAGGGTGACAGCTACTTCCTGCCTGCAGGTACCGGCGAATACATTATCACAGGCAAGTCCGAGTTCCTCACCACCTGCATCAACTGAATCCCCAACGCCGTGTCACACCGATGCGGCGTTTTCGATTGCGGAAAGATAAAACGCTGTATCCCCGGTGTCATGCCTGAGATACAGCGTTCTTTTATTACATCTTCGGATTCATGGTGTACAGCACGAATCTGTCCGCCAGCTCGTCGCGGGTCATTTCCCGTCTGCGGAACAGGATCCGGTAGCGGTAGGTGATGCTTTCCCCGGATTTCAGAGTATAGCCGCCCTTGAAATACAGGTTGTTTGCCGCAAACAGACCATAGGAGCGGATATGCCATGCGGTGGGAAACCGTTCGTTCTTTTCGTTGTCGAACACGGTCACGCCCATGACGCCCACACCTTCGGGACTGCCAACATAGTCGCACCATGCGGCACTGCGGCTCCAGCATTCCTTCTCACCGATGCCGCCCCAGGAATTGGACAGAGTTCCGGTGCCGATGTCTTCCCGGAGCGCGTCCACCAGACGGATACCGAGAGGACCGGCTTCCTTGGTGGGACCGAATACCACATCGCCGAATTCCGCTGTGAAGGTGATCTCCACATCCAGTGCGCGGCATTCGTCGGTCTGGTTGTATACGGTATATCTGGTGCTTTCTTTCATCAGAGGCTTGCCGTCATGGTCGGTCCAGCGGTTGTTGGCGGTAAAGGTACCGTATGCCGCGGAGGAAACCACATCGGTGACGGATTCATTGCGGATAATGCCGCAGTTTGCCGGTTCGTTCCAGCAGTCCACGCCGTTCACATCCCCGATTGCAATGATGAGGGAGCGCTGATGAACGTGTTCCCTGGTGGTCAGATCCAGTCTGGTGAAAGGATTGCCGCTGTCATCGGTAATCTGACCGAAGTAGGGCTTATAGATGGCGGGATCGTATACATAATCGGAGAAATGCGCGCCGCTGACGGATACGCTGATTCTGTGCTCGCCGGGAATTTCCGCAATCTCAACGGGGGCAATGGGGTCTTCCCCGGCGGTCAGTGTCATTTCACTTCCCTTTTCACCGGTCAGGATTGCGATCACGCCGTCTTTATAGGGGGATGCCGGGAAAACCTGATCTGCGCAGCGGAGGGAGGTGATGCCCGTGCAGTTTCCATCGCACTTGAGGTACACAGGTTCCGCGATCAGATTCCGGATGGGGGTATATTTGATGGTCATTTCAGTCATGTCAGCCTCACTTACGCGAAAATCTCTTTCAGATATGCCAGAGCTTCCACAGCTTCCGTTTTGAAATCCTTGAAGCCGCATTCCACGGACACTGCTCCGTTATAGCCTCCGCGGATCAGTTCCTTCGCAAAGGTCTTGTTGTATTCCGGATCCTTGCTGTCAGCCGCGCCGGGTCTGGTACGGTTGGGTGCTTCCGCGATATGGCAGTGATAAGTCAGATCCAGATTGGGCACGATGCAGTCCAGGGAAGTTCCTTCTTCCGCCATGTGGAAAACGTCGTACAGCAGGCGGATGCCGGGATTGTTCAGCTCACGGACGACTGCCGCTGTCTCGGGTACGGTCACGAATACGTTTGTTTCGGCCTTGCGGAGAGGTTCGATCACAATGGTCAGCTCCCGCTTCATCGCTTCTTCTGCCATGATGCCGAGGAATTCGTACAGTGCCGCACGGCTCTTCTCTTCCCCGACTTCACTGCGGATGGATCTTGCGCCGCCGCTTCCGAATACCGCATATTTCACGCCCAGTGCCTGCATGATATCGAACAGCTTTACGATGTGCGCCTTGTATGCTTCCCGGTCGGCATCGGGATCCGCCAGTCTCCACTGCCACGGGAACAGGCTGTTGACAGCCACCAGCTTCAGGGAGCTTTTTTTGTTTTCTTCGATGAGATAAGCGATTTCTTCATCCTTCAGTCCGGTCAGCATGCCGCCGGCACATTCGGTGCAGTCGTAGCCGCAGTCCAGGAGATAACGGCACTTGATAACGATCTGCTCCGCCGGAGATTCCGGTACGGATGCAACGCCTTCCGGCATGAGGGAACCGCCGGGGATACAACAGGAAAATTGAATCATAACAACCTCCGATCAGATAAAGCTTCTGTCCATACCGATGGCCTTGATGAATTCTCTGGCAATAATCAGGCTTCCGATATTGCCGGGATGAACTCTGTCCCACGCGATATAAGAAGAATGGCGGTACTGGAGATAATCGTCAAACGCCTTCTGAAGATTTACATAATAGCAGTGGTATTTTTTCGCAATCTCACCGCAGATCCGGATGTATTCGTCGGTCATCTTACGCATGGGATCTTCCCGGCAGGGTTCCATATAGAAGGGGGACATGACAATCACGCCCTTCACCAGAGGCAGGGTTCTCTCGAGCATTTCACTGAGATTCGCTCTGTATTCGTCGGGATATACATGGGAAGAGATGATTCCGGGGCTGTCAAACTGACGCCAGATATCGTTGATGCCGATCATCACGCTGACCCAGTCCGGCTTGAGATTCATAACATCTTCCTGCCAGCGGTTCTTCAGTCCGCGGCTTGTGTCTCCGCTGGTTCCGGTGTTGGAGATCCACAGCTTCCAGTCGGGATATACCACATTCAGGATGTTTTCCACCTGTCTTACATATCCGTTGCCCACACCTGCGTGCAGACCTTCCCCCACCGGTCGTCCGCGACCTGCATCCGTTGTGGAGTCGCCTGTAAATACAATTCTGTCGCCATCAGCAAGCAGCATAAGAAACCTCCGAATTATGTATGAAATTTTGTTCGGTTTTATCAATCACACCAATATTATATCACATTTACAGCGGATTACAATATCTCACCGGAAAATTCATCATATTTTTTGTCCGCCGTCCTGCTATTTAGGCATTCATCTGAAATCATTTCTGTGCATATTGATTTAGTTTATCAAAACAACTATTCTCGGACATTCCCTTAATACCGGCGAAAAATCCCGTGGTATGATACTGTTGTCCTGAGGCAAACCGCCAATCATGACAGGACGGACTTTTTTCAGGAAAGGAATGATAATCCAATGAACGACCCACAGCACCCGATCAAGACCAGCTCCGTAAGCATCTGCGGAATGCACCTGCACTACTTTCTCTACGAAACCGAACTGCCATCGCAGAACAGAAAATCCTATTCCATACAGATCCGCAAGGAATCCTTTGACGACAGTGAAGAGGCATGGGCCTATGACATCACCAGTCTGCATCCCCGTGCTGTGGAAATCTACCGGCTCATTGTCAGCGGCACGGTCACTCCCTGCACCTTAACGGATATTCTGGAGGATCTGCTGTAAAATTCTCATACATACAGAAAATTTACCGGATCGGACTGGTAATTCACGCAGAAATGTGCTATAGTTGCCATATTACGACACAGGGAGGCACATGCCATGCATCTGATCCGGGAAAATCCGATAACCGCAATGCTTTTTGCGTTTTTCCTGTCCTCCTGCGCGTTTTCCTACATCCCTCTCCCGCTGAAACTTCTGTGCATCGGGGCGGCACTGCTGTGCTTTGTCCTGCTGCTGTTCCCTGCGGACAAACGGAAAACTTCCCACTACCCCTGGCTTCTTGTCTGCGGTGCCTGTGCCGCTGCAGGAATCTGGTCTTCCACTGCATATCTGTACGCGGAGCATCTGGATTCCTTTTCCGGCTGCGAAACAGAAGTGACACTGCAGATCACGGAAAGCGAATACCAGCTCTCCTACGCCGCAGGGTATATTGCCCGGGTTGAGGAATCCGACATCCTGCCGGAATCCGTAAAAATCCGGCTGTATACTCCCATGACCGCACTGGAAGAAGGCTCCGTCCTGAAAGGCACTGTGTCGCTTCTTTCGATCAGTGAAAACAGCGGCTCCTTTGACGGGCGCTCCTATTATCTGCCCGATAAGGTAATGCTGCAGGCGGAGGATATTTCCCTCTCCCATGTGGATACTCTGCCATCCTTTTCCGTGTCTTCCCTGTTCCGTCAAATCCGTCAGCGTCTGACCGCCATGATTCTTGCCCATACCTCACCGGAGGCCGGCGGGCTTGCGTCAGCGGTTCTGCTGGGGGACAGGGATCATCTGGAAGATGCCATGGAACGGGATTTCAGGCGGCTGGGCATCACGCATCTGCTGGTAGTCAGCGGCACCCATTTCTCCGTTCTGGTGTCCATGGCTGATACGGGACTGAAACGGTTCCGCATTCCGCCGAAGCTCCGCTGCTGCATCAGTATGGGGATCATTCTCCTGATCATGCTTCTGACCGGGCTGACCCCGTCGGTAGTACGGGCCGGAATCATGCATCTGATGGCACAGCTTTCCCTGCTTCTGGTGCGGAAAAGCAATCTGATTCACTCCTTTGCTTTCTCCGGTGCACTGATGGTACTGATCAATCCCTATGCCGCAATGGACTGCGGTCTTCAGCTTTCCTTTGCAGCCGCCTCCTGCTGTATTCTGTTCCAGATTTACAAAGGTTCTCTCTACCGGTTCATCCGGATAAAGACGGGAATCCGGCTGGCAGATCTTCCGCTGATCGCCATTCCCGAAGCGATTGCCTGCACATGCATGGTGTCCCTGAGTACCCTGCCGCTGATCTGGCTGTATTTCGGCGAGGTTTCCCTGTTCTCCATCCCGGCCAACCTGATTTTCACGCCGCTGATTTCACTGCTCATGCTGTTCACGGCAGCATATCTGATTCTCTATCCCCTGTATCTGCTGATTCTTCCCATGGCGGCTGTTCTCAGCGGATTCTGTGCTCTGCTCGGGAATCTGGCAGAGTTCCTTGCACGCCCCGACTGGGTAATGATTCCGGTCAATTACCGGTTCAGTGTGTTCTTCCTCCTGCCGATGACCGTGATGTTTCTCCTGATCCCCTTTGTCCGGCGGCGGATGAAAGTGCGGCTTGCCGTATCGTCCCTGCTGACCGGCGTTCTGTTTTTCTCCGTCGTGGGAATCATCGGTGCGGCGGATCGGCCGTATGTCTCTTTCTCCTATCTTTCCGACAGAAAAAACGACGGATTCGTTCTGAAATCCGACGGAAGAATCCTGCTTTGCGAAAGCTCGGATGCCTCTTTCGGCTTCTCCGGCCTGCTGACGGATGAAATGTCGGAACTGCATGCCTGCGAGATCGACACACTGCTGCTGACACATTACCACAACAAGCACGTTCAGCTGGTCAACCGGCTCAGCGAGCGTGAAATTCTGCGGAATCTGGTGCTGCCGGAACCGACAGATGAACGCGAGACTGATATTTACCGCTCTCTCTGCGAAAACGCCGCACTGCACCGTGTCCGTGTAACCACACTGGAGACGGGCGCTGCCTTTGATTTCTGCGGTGTGGCCGTCACACTGTTTGAACGGGCGTATCTGTCCCGCTCATCCCATCCGGTTACGGCCGTATCGCTGGAACTGAACGGTGACAGGCTGACCATGGTATCTTCATCTTTCAATCAGTCCGTGCCGGAAATCACATCCGCCCTGGAATCATCGGAGTATCTGATCTTCGGCGGACATTCCCCCGTATACAAAAAGACCTTCGGTTTGTCTTTCAGCGAAAAACCGAAGGCCATGGTGGTACACAGCGATGCGTATTCATTTATGGATGAGGAGCTGAAGCTGATTGCAGATTCGGTCCGCGTCCCGGCACCGTTCAGACTCCGGGTACGCCGGAACGGATAAGCAGGGGAATTTACGCCTGATACTCCCTCGCCCTTGCCTGTGCCATTTCGTCGCACCGTTCATTGTAGGGATGTCCTGCGTGTCCTTTGACCCAGACAAACTTCACGGAATGCAGACTGCAGAGGTTCAGAAGTTCATCCCACAGCTCCGGATTCTGTGCAGGACTGTTGTCCGCTCTTTTCCATCCCTTCCGTTTCCATGATGCCGCCCATCCCTTGGACATTCCGTCGCAGAGGTATTTGGAATCGGAGGTCATGATAACGTCGCAGGGCTGCTTCAGCGCTCTCAGAGCCATGATGGCCGCTGTCAGTTCCATGCGGTTGTTGGTGGTATTTGCATCTCCGCCGGACAGTTCCTTTTCCACTCCGTTCCAGCAGAGGATCGCGCCCCAGCCCCCGGGACCGGGATTGTTCAGACAGGATCCGTCCGTGTATATCTCAACCTGTTTTCTCATTGTTTCGAGCACTCCAGAAATTCATTTTTGACATAACATTATACCATAATCCCCAGCCCAATGCAAGGATATTCTGTCGGGAACTGAAAAATCACCGTATTTTCCCCCACCGGCAGCATACAGCCCTGTAACCCGGACGGGGATTTTGTCATATACTCACCATTGAGGATGCCAAAAGGCTGAATCGACCAATGAATCATCGGAGGAATTCTATCAAGATGGAAAACAGAAATCAAAGCAATTCCCCCCGCGACCGGATCGACGATGCGCTTCTGATCCGGCTGCTGAATGAAGAAGAACCCATGCCGGAATATACCTGTACCGGTGAACGCCGGAATCCCGCAGGCTCCTGCAGATCTTCACGCAGCACCGCAGGAAGAAGCGGCAGATATGATTCCCATGAACACCGGAATTCCGGCTGCGGATGTGAAGCTGCACGCGAACGCAGGGATTCCGACTGCGGATGTGCGGATCTCCGTACACTTCGAGGATATCCGCTTGCCATGGTATACGCCCCGGATCACGAATGGGATGACATGTATGATGAAGAGGAAGCTCTGAGCCGCGGTACGCTGTTCCGTCCGCTGGATCTCCCCTTCTATCCCGGAAAATGCGGCGGCAGCTGCGGATGCAGATAAGGAGAACAGGATGAACGATCAGAAAAAACTGCACAGAATGATCCAGAATTACGCCTTCGCCCTCCAGGAAACGGTGCTGTATCTGGATACCCACCCTCACTGCCGTCAGGCTCTGCAGTATTACAGAAAAATCCGCGACAAGCTGCTTGAGGCAACCCGGATGTATGAGGAGCATTACGGTCAGCTTACCGTCACCGGAGGAACTTCCTGCGACAGCTGGCGATGGGTGGAAGAAGCATGGCCGTGGGAGCCCGAATGCCGTCAGAAAGGAGACTGAACCATGTGGATTTACGAAAAGAAGCTCCAGTATCCGGTGAACATCAAGAATCCCAATCCCGGACTGGCGAAACTGATCATCTCCCAGCTCGGCGGACCCGACGGTGAACTGGGTGCCTCCATGCGCTATCTGAATCAGCGGTATTCCATGCCCTACAGAGAAGTCACGGGTATCCTGACCGATGTAGGTACAGAAGGCACAGGACTGCACAGCTTCAGTCATCAGACCACCGGAATTCCCATACCGTCTCCAGTTCGCACAGTTTGACCGTAACCCGTCCGTCCCCGTATACTGTAATCCGCTCCACCAGATTCTGCCAGAAACCGGTGCTGTCGGTTTTTCCGGCGAGAATCTCCCGGGCTGTCCGCTGCAGGTGCTCCTCATTCCGTTCCTCTTCGGATGCGGAGAGGTTTTCCAGCCGCTTCTGCAGATTTTCCGCCTCCTGACGGTATCGTTCCCGGACTCCGTCAAGCTCCGCTTCTGATATGGTTCCGCAGAGAAAAGCCTCCAGTGCCCTCTCCCTCTTTTCGCGGATCCGCTCCAGAGAACGGGTGACTGCAGCTTTCTCCCGCCCGGTGCCCGAATCCGCCAGCACCTCCCGGATCATTGCATCCCGGTCAAATTCCAGGGACTCCAGCACCGTTCTCAGCATCTCCATGGCACAGTCATCCCTCAGCATCCGTCCTACGCTGCAGCCCTGTCTGCTTCCGGTATCACCACCCCTTCCTTCGTATGCCGCCGTACTGCATCCCCATCTCCGGTAGAATGTTCCGTCCTTCCGCTGTCTGATCCGCGAGATGAAGCGTCCGCCGCACTCACCGCACAGAATTTTTCCCGATAAAGGGTATCTTTGGGAAGGTGACACCGTGCCGCTGCTCTTTCGGCTCAGACGCTGTTCTTCCGCAGCATTCCACAGTTCCCGGCTGACAATGGGCTCATGATGATTCCGGATGACAATCAGGGATTCGGCAGACGGATTGGCTGTCTTTCTGTGAGTCAGATAATCGGGGGTACAGGTCTTTTTCTGGATCAGATCCCCAGCGTATTTTTCGTTTTTCAGAATTTTCAGAACCGTTCCGGCTGTCCATCGGGTATTCCCAGCAGAAGTGCGGATCCCGGCTTCTTCCAGCTCCCGTGCAATGGCGGATGCTCCTTTTTTTTCATGAACATATGCCTCGAAAATCCGCTTCACCGTTTCCGCTCCGTCAGGTTCAACAGTGATTTTTCCGTTCCGGACTTCATATCCCAGCAGAGAGTGGCCGAATACCACGCCCCGTTCCATCTGCCGGGTCTGTCCCCACGTCACTCTCGCGGAGGTTTTCCGGCTTTCCTCCTGGGCAAGGGAGGCCATAATGGACAGCCGCAGTTCCGCATCGGGATCCAGTGTGCTGATTCCGTCGGTCAGAAACACCACGCCGACACCGAGACGTTTCAATTCCCTGGTACAGGAAATGGTGTCCAGAATATTCCGCGAAAACCGGCTGACCTCCTTTGTCAGAATCAGGTCAAAGCATCCCCTGCGTGCATCCTCCATCATCCGGTTGAACTGCACCCGTTTCTGAGTGGATGTCCCCGTAATGCCGCTGTCCGCATAGATTCCGTACAGGCTCCATTCCGGCTGTCTGCCGATATATTCACGGAAATATCTCTGCTGTGCTTCAAAGGAATTGGCCTGATCCGTGTGGTCCGTGGAAACCCGGCAGTATCCCGCCGCCCGGATCATGTTTTTTTCTCCGCCGCCGTTTTTCGTACCGTTTCGTCCAGTGCAGATTTCAGAGCCCGCCGGTACAAGCGCAGGAAGCCTTCTATCTTTCCGTCCGGCGGATTTTTGCCGTGTTCCACCCGTATCAGTTTGAGTTTTCTCATGCAAAGCCCTCCGTTCCTCCTTCATTCCTATGAAAAACCGAAGCCTTACATGACAAAAACAGCGGCAGGACCGTGATCCCGACCGCTGTGTGATGCTATAACAGGATAAACTCGTTTTTGTCGCTCTCCAGAATCCCCTCTTTCCGCAGCTTGCTGATTTCAGCCGACAGTCCGCTCCGGTCGACCTCCAGAAAATCCGCCAGTTCCTGACGGTCAAAAGGAATCTCAAACCGGTTCCCCCCGGCTTTCTTCGCCTGAAACATCAGGTAGGTCAGCAGTTTATCCCGTGTGGTACGCTTGGAGATGATCTCGATTTTCTGATGGAACAGGATTGTTTTTGTGGCAAGATCCTTCATCAGATTGAAGATCAGCTGCTGATGAAATCCGCAGTGATTGCTGCAGGTATGCAGAATATGACTGCAGTCGATGAGCATGATTTCACAGGGCTCGTTTGCAATCACCGTGACGGGAATTGACGGTGTTTCCGCACAGGCGAACGCTTCCCCGAATACCTCTGCGGTACCGGCTTCCGTCAGAATGCTCCGGTTTCCGTAATAGTCGATTCTTATGATCTGAACGGAGCCGGCCAGCACAATTCCGATGTATCTGGCAGGATTCCCCTCGGCGATGACGGTGTATTTTTTATCGAAGGACTCCACCCTTGCCCCCAGACACACCAGCATCCGGAACAGATCGTCTTCTTCAATCCCATCAAACAGAGGGCACTCCTGCAAAATTTTCTGATATTTTTTCATAATTTTCCTCAGTTTGTTGAAAATTCAACAGATTTTTCAGAATTATTATACTATAATAGGATCAGAAAATCAAGAACCAAATTCACTCATACATGGAGGTTTCTATGCTTAACACAAAGGTACACGAGCTTCTCAACAGCCAGATCAACAAGGAATTCTACTCCGCATACCTGTATCTGGAATTCTCCAACTATTTCAAGGCAAAGGGCCTGGACGGATTCGCAAACTGGTACATGATTCAGGCGCAGGAAGAAAGAGATCACGCAATTCTGTTCTATCAGTATCTGCAGAATAACAACATGCCCATCACCCTGGAAGCCATCGGCAAGCCCGAAACCGGTTTTGAAGACAGCATGGCAGTTCTCAAGGCAGGCCTGAAGCATGAGCTTTACGTAACCTCCCTCATCAACGATATTTACGCAGCCGCTTATGAAGTAAAGGATTTCCGCACCATGCAGTTCCTCGACTGGTTCGTTAAGGAACAGGGCGAAGAAGAAACCAACGCAAACGATCTGATTTCCAAGATGGAGCTGTTCGGCTCCGATCAGAGAAGTCTGTATATGCTCAACCAGGAGCTGGGAACCCGGGTTTACACCGCTCCTTCCCTCGTACTCTGAACCATTCCATAAACCGTACAGGAGGCTGTCATGCAGGAAAACTACACTGTCTGTAAGTGCAAAAAGGTAACCTACAGTGATATCGCGGACGCGCTTCACAAGATGCAGAAGCTCAGCGATGTTCTGGATGCGTTCGAAGATGTGAAAAAAGTCACCCACTGCTCCACCGGATGCGGCGGCTGTCACGACAAGGTGATCGACATCATCTCAAAAATCATGATGGGTCACGAAGATAAATAAACGATGAAAATACCTCCTTTCCCGTCGATCCGGCGGGTCGGGAGGTATTCTTGTTACAGCTTGAATTCCACCCGGATTCCGGCATCCACAAGGGATGCAAAAACCTCGCCGTCTCCGGGATCCCCCGCAAGAGTTCCGTAATGGGTGGGAATGACGCAGGCAGGCTTCATTTTGTTGACCAGTGCGGCGGCTTCTTCCGGATTCATGGTGTAGGTTCCGCCGATGGGAAGCATGGCAATCCCGCACTGAACTTCAGCGGCTTCGGAAGTGGCATCCATGTCGCCGCCGATATAGATCCGGACACCGTGCACCGTAATGACGTAACCCAGCCAGCCGTTCTTCTTCGGATGCATGGGCTTGTTCGTGTTGTAGGAGGGTACCGCTTCCACGGGAATTCCTCCCACAATTTTCGTCTCTCCCGGTGTCATGGTGATGATATCCTTCAGTCCTGCGCCGGCCGCATCCTGCTTCATGGATTCCGGCATCACGTAAACCGTACCGGGCCGGGCGATTTTTCCGATGTCTTCCGGTGAAAAATGGTCGAAATGGGAGTGAGTGATAAAAACAATGTCCCCGTCATGGGGTTCGTTTTCCACCCGGAAAGGATCGATGTACAGAATTTTCTCCGCCTCAATGCGGATACTGCTGTGGGTGTTGACAGTAATTCTCTCGGTCATGGCGTATTCCTTTCATTTTATAATATATCATTTCCGGTCGTCATAGGTCCATCCGCAGTCGTTGTGATAGATCATGAGCTTTGTCATGCCGCCGTCGATGCAGATGTTTTCCCCCGTGATGAAGCCTGCTTTGTCAGACGCAAGATACAGCACCATATTGGCAATATCCATGGGATTCCCTACCCGGCCCGCAGGCTGCTGGGAGGCATCGGGACCTTCATATACCGTATATGCCGTGTCAATCCATCCGGGAGAGATGGAGTTTACACGGATTTTTCCGCTGAAGCTGACTGCCATGGCATGGGTCAGTGCGGCAATTCCTCCTTTCGCCGCCGTATAGCTTTCTGTCTGGGGCTGACTCATCCGGTCGCGGCTGGAGGAAATATTGATAATACTGCCACCCGGGGAAAAATAAGGTGCGAACAGCTTTGAGAGATAGAAAGGTGCTGTCACACCGACTGCCAGAGCATACTGGAATTCCTCATAGGTGCATCGGTCGATTCCTCTCATGATGGGCAGTGCATTGTTCACCAGCACGTCGATGTGCCCTTCTTTTTCGATCACCTGTGCCGCAAAATCCTCCATGGTCACCTTTTCGGCGATATCTCCGATGTAGAAATGGTCTCCGTCGGCTCTGTCGATCACATACACCCGTGCGCCGTTTTCACGGAACTGCTCCGCGATGCATTTTCCGATCCCGTTTGCACCGCCGGTCACTGCAACTACTTTATTCCGAAACATTCATTTTCCCCTTTCCAGAATCTTTTCCATTGTTTTCCCCTTAGCCAGCTCGTCCACCAGTTTGTCCAGATACCGGATTTCCAGCATCAGCGGATCCTCAATGCTCTCAAGCTTTACGCCGCATACCGAGCCTTTGATCAGCCGCCGCTTTTCATTGGGAGCCGGCATATTCCGGAAGAAATCACCGTAGGTGAGATCGCCTGTCAGAAATGACTCTATTTCATCGGCGGTATATCCGGTCAGCCAGCAGGTAAGCTCCAGCACCTCCGCCCGGGTTCTGGATTTTTTCTCCGCCTTGGCAATCAGAAGCGGAAATACTCCGGCAAACGGCATATTATAGATCTTTTCGTTCGGCATCCGTTGTCCCTCCCTCTCTGTTGATACCATCAGTATACCACAGATATCCCTGTATTGCAATAGCGGAACGGGGATTGTGCAGTTCATTGTGAGCCTGTCGGTACAGAGGAACTTGCACATCTCGAGATGGTTGCCGCCATCATTCATCAGCTGACCCGGAATCTTTCCGAGGATGATATCAAAAAATCAGGATTCGATGTCTACTTCGTGGATCACACCACGGGAGTCTATCCGGTATCCGCTGCAGGTGTCCCCTTTGACATCAAATATATCGGAGTCAAAGGAGATGTCATCGCCGATCTGAACGAAGATCTGGCTGCCGAGCAGAAGGCGCGTGTCACCTACGACAATCTGCTCCGCCTCATCGACGACCCGGATGTATGCGATCCCATCAAGTTCCTGCGCGAGCGTGAAGTGGTGCATTACCAGCGTTTCGGTGAAGCGAACCGGACGAAGTTAAGTGGATTTTCCGCTGAAAATGGGAATACATGCGATATCATCGCCGGTATATTTCTCGTGGACGATTTCACTTTTCTGACCGACGTGCAGATTCTGAGATACACAGAAGCGTTCGGTCCCATGTTCTTAAAAAGTTACAGTTACGGGCAGAAAATTTCCGCAAAATCTTCCGGGAAGATTATTCCTGCGCGGCTGATTGACGGCAAACCCAAGAGTACAGGAACATCGCGGAAATGTCCTGTACTTTTTATATGGTTTCGCTTTATTCAGTTTCAGCCGATTTGTATCGCAGCCATGGCAAACGGATCGAGAGTGAGCGTGACTTTCCCACCGACGCCCGCATAATCGGAGAGGTTGTGTCCGAAAGTGTCGGACGAGAAGTCAATCCGGATAGAGTCGGGATCTATGTTGAAAAGTTCACCCAGGTGTACAGGATATAACGGGACAGGGATTCGCCGTTCGGCATGTTCTTTTCGGTCCATGGGAAAGCGGAAATTTCCCATCTGCCCCCGTGGATGCGTAGATTGATTTCGGTCTTGTTGAGCCGGTTTTCATCAGCTTTCTTCTCTTCCTGTAATAAAGTATCCCCTGCCGTTCTTCTTTATTTTTTGTAATAATCCCTGAAATCGACTAAAGAATACAAACAGGATTGACATTTTTCGCCGCAGAGTGTACAATGTAGATAAAAAACACACTGCTGCTGCATCCAGCAGAACGGAGGTTATTATGGCATACAAACTCGGCATCATCGGTTACGGCGGCATGGCGGGAGGATATCACATTGGCACGGTACGGCGTGAAGACATTCCTTTTGAACCCGCTGCGGCTTTCGACATTGATCCCGCACGTCTTGCGGAGGCGGAAAAGGCGGGATTGAAAGCATACAGCAATCTTGACGACTTCCTTGCACATGAGGGCGGATATGATCTCGTTCTCGTTGCAACGCCGAACAATTATCACTGCGAAATGGCATGCCGTACAATGGAAGCAGGATTCAACGTCATGTCCGAAAAGCCGGTGGCTATATCCTCGGATGAGCTTCAGAAGATGATCGACACGTCCGAAAAGTGCGGAAAACTGTTCACAGTCCACCAGAACCGCCGCTGGGACCGCGATTTTGTCATGATCAGGCAGGCGATCGCAGAAGGTGCTGTCGGCAAGCCCTACATGATTGAATCCCGGATTCAGTCTCCCAACGGCAATGGCGATATGTACAACTGGCGCGGCATGAAGGACCACGGCGGCGGCATGCTCCTCGACTGGGGTGTACACCTGCTTGACCAGCTGCTCTGGCTCATCAAGGAACCTGTCAAATCCGTCTCTGCCAATGTCTTCCCTCTCTGGTCGGAGGAAGTGGACGACTACTCCAAGGTTATCATCACCTTCGAAAGCGGTCTCGTCGCGCAGATGGAAGTTGTGACCTACTCTCCCATTGCACTTCCCCGCTGGATGGTTTACGGTGACCGCGGTGCGATGACAATGCAGGACGCAGGCGACGCCAAAATCAAGGTCCGCCGCATCAAAAAGGACGAAAACGTTGTCATCGACGTTCCGGCGTATGTTGACCACAGGATGATCACCCGCAAACAGAAGCGTCACTTCATCGAAGAATTTGAGGAATTTGAAGCACCTGAAACTGTGCCGAACAACGACTGGGGCTCGGTTTACAAGAATCTCGCAGGTGTTCTCGCCGGTACGGAAGAGCTGATTGTCAAGCCCGCCGAAGTGATGCGTACATTCCGTGTCATTGAAGCCGCATTCAAGTCCGCAGAAGAAGGTGTGACCGTACGGTTCTGATTGAAGCCGCCGGTACAGTCCGATTTCAACAGGAAAGGACGGGACTCCCATGTTCCTTTTCGATCACCTGCAGATGCTTCCGTTCACGTATTACGACAGCCGCCCCCACGGCAAGATTCTCGTCCGCGTGGTCAACTACGTCAACAACGTCTCCGACTCGCTCACAAACGGTCTTGTCAATGCGATTCTCGAGCTTCTGAACATCTTCTTCATCGCGGGCTACATGTTCTCGATCAATGTTCAGCTCTCGCTCATCATTCTCTCGGGCATGCCGCTTCTTCTGGTGTTCGTGTTCCTTCTGAAAAACGCACAGAAGAAGGCGAATTTTGCCTACAACAACAAGAACTCCAACCTGACCGCGTACACTTGCGAAGCCATCGAAGGCGTCAAGGTTTCGCAGATCTTCCGGCGGCAGGACGAGAACCAGAAGATTTACGACGATCTGAACCACCAGTATCAGAAGGCGTGGTACAAGATGGCGTATCTCAACAACATCATGGCTCCCGTCACGGAAAACCTGAAGCAGTGGGTGCTGTGTCTGGTTTACATCGCGGGCATCCTGTGGGTCTCTCCGTCCATTGAAATCGGCGTCCTCATCGCGATGGCAACGTATGCCTCCAAGTTCTGGCAGCCGGTCATCAGCCTTGCGAACATCTACAACAATCTGCTCAAGACCATGTCCTATCTCGAGCGCATCTTCCAGACCATCGACGAGCCGATTGATATCGGGGATGCACCGGATGCCAAGCCCCTTCCCGACATGCAGGGCAAGGTTGAATTCAAAGATGTCCGCTTCGCTTACGAAAAGGACTACTACGTGCTCAACGGCGTCGATCTCACTGTGGAAAAGGGTCAGCGCATCGCCCTCGTCGGTCCGACAGGTTCCGGCAAATCCACCATCGTCAACCTCATCAGCCGCTTCTACGATGTAACCGAAGGCAGTCTCCTGATCGACGGCGTGGATATTCACGACATCACGCTCAACTCGCTCCGTTCCCAGATGGGCATCATGCTTCAGGACAGCTTCATTTTCACCGGAACGATTGCGGACAACATCCGCTACGGCAAGCTGGATGCGACCGATGAGGAAATCCGTGCCGCAGCAAAAGCAGTCTGTGCCGATGAATTCATCTCCGAGATGGAGGACGGCTACAACACCCATGTCACCGAGCGCGGCGGAATGCTTTCACAGGGTCAGCGTCAGCTCCTTGCGTTTGCGCGCACGATGGTTTCCGATCCCGCGATTCTGATTCTGGACGAAGCCACTTCTTCAATCGATGCGAAAACCGAAAAGCTCCTCCAGCAGGGCATCGAAAATCTCATGGAAAACCGGACATCGTTCGTCATCGCGCACCGCCTCTCCACCATCCGCAGCTGTGATAAAATCCTGTATATCGACGGCGGCAAAATCGTGGAATCCGGCACACACGACGAACTGATGGCGAAAAAGGGACACTACTACCGTCTCAGCACGGCACAGAGCTGAGTTTTTCAAGAGGAAATCCTATGTATTTCAATGCTGAAACATATCAGCTGATTTCGGACTACTCTCTCTGATGTGCTTTACATCCAAGTGCGGGTTTTCCATACTGCAATCCACTCTCTGTTCATACCAAAACGACCGGGTCATCCTTTTTGGGGACAGCCCGGTCGTCCTGTTTTTGTGCAACTACGCTTATGACGATAAATTACCATATATTTTATCTGTGCTTTCCCATCCTTCCTGTGAGCAAAAGAAAATCCCGCATCAGCTTGTTTTCCATTTCCAACTGTCTGATCAAGGCATCTTTTCCGGCCATTTTTATCGAAGATCCGAACATCTGTCATCTTCGGTAACGACAGTTTTTTTGCGGGACGCCCCCTTTCGGGGATTGCTATTCCTGCTTCCAGGTTTCGCTGGCGTTCATTATATGCACAGAAGAATTCCTTGATTTGCTGCTTGCTATATCCTGACACCTCACCCATTTCTCGATGTGTATGCCCTTGCTTTTTCATTTCCAGCAATTCTTTTTCAAACTGCATTACTCTCTTGGCATAGAAACGCCCTCCTATGTTTTTCATTATACTATAGGAAGTTTTGCTGTGCCCAGAAAATACCGGCGCATAAAGCACTACGAGAAAGAAAACAAATAGCAGAAAAGCCTCATAAAAATCAATTTCTGTTCGATGATGCTGTCCGTTCCCGGTATTCGCCGGGGGTCATCCCGGTCAGACGCCTGAACATGACGATGAAGGAAGAAGCCTGTGTGAATCCGCATCGTTCCGCAAGCTCTGAGACGGGAACCCCTTCCATGAGCCACGTTTTTGCCAGAGATATCCGAACCGCTGTGATATATTCATGCAGGGACAGGTTGGTGACAAGGCGGAAATCGCTGTACAGCTTCGTTCTGCTGACAAAGAAAATCTCCGACAGATTATCTACGGTAAGATTCTCCGATATGTGATTGACAATATAATACATGACGTCCTGTATGTACGGCTGTGTGCTGATGTGCTTGAAGAGGACTTTATCGGAAAGATCGCTCACTTTCCCGAAAATCGCAGCCAGAAGCCCGATGGAGGTGTGGTTCATCAGATTGCTGTCCGCGGTCTGATACTGCTCGTTCAGAAGATCCAGAAGAGGGCGGAACGTGCCTAACTGCTCATCCGTGACAGGAATAATATATTCGTTCACATTGTGGAAATTGCCCATGGATATGATCCCGTCGTACACGGTAAAGAGATAGGGGTTGATATCCAGCTTATACCGGATATAGGTATCACTGCATAATGTATTTGAGGAATGCAATGTAAACGGTGCGCGGTATACGATATACGGTGTATTGGTTTCATATACATGACCGCTGATGGAATGTCGGATCGGGATATGGGAGAAATTGAACATCAGCTCATGATGTGTATGCATATGCTCCGCATTCATCGCAAAACCGTTCGTTTTCACTTCCGCGATTCTCCAGGTATCCACTAAATAAATCCAATATGACATATCCAGCATAGGACGCTTTTCTCCCGTAAAAATGTACGAATTCTATATTGATTATACCATATAACTTACATTATGTAAACACTTGCCGATGGATTTTTGGTATAATACACTATGTAAACAAGGAGAAAGTCAGCCTGAAGAGAAACCTGACGCTTGTTCTCGCCTTTTTGATGCTTCTCACATCCTGCGCTCCGGCATCGCAGACAGAACCGGAAGAAACCAAGAAAACCCAGAGCACCCAGGACACCACGGAAACCCAGAATCCGGAAACTGTACCCGAAGAGACTGTCCCCGAGGAAACCGAACCTCCCATTCCCGCTGATAAGCTTCCGGATGATCTGAACTTCGACGGAGCAACCTTCCAGACGATCTCCCGCCTGAAGTCGCACTATCACGGTGAGATGTTTATTTTTGAATCCACCGGTGAATCCCTCAACGACGCGCGCTGCAACGCCACAAACAAGGTTGCAGACCGGCTCAATATTGTCCCGAAGGAAGACTATTACGGACTGATCGACTATTCCGACAATGACCTGCCCCGCACCTATCTGCTCGCCGGCGACACAACCTACGATCTGTACAACGGCCGTGCCTCCTCCATTGTCACCTATGCATCGGAACATTACCTCCAAGCTGGCAGCCAAGCACAAGATTTGGCAGAGCAAGCTGGACTCCATGAACGCAGGATTCGGAAAAACCGAAGAATAAGTTTCCGGAATCTGCAAAAGATCGAAACCGACTCAGAACGGACAAGGAGGATTCACGTGATTGATTTTGAACGGCTGGACTTGTTTGAAGAATATACCGATGAAAAAACAGGAGTCAGGAGCTATATCCTGAACGAAAAACCTGCGGAATACGTGCAGAGCTTTTATTTCACCAATCAGTCCCTCTCGGATGATCAGAAATATCTGTGGATGTACTGCTTCTATCCGCCGCTGCGCCATCATTCTCTGGGCGTTGTAAGTCTGGATCCCGAGAATCCCTTTGTCCGTGTTTTCAAAGAGGCAGTCGTTCATGCTGCCACCCCACTGGTTGCACCGGAAGGAGGCAGGGTATACTTTGTGGATGGCTATACCGATGCGGCACAGATCTGCACCATTGATGTAAACGGAAACATCGAGTTGTCTGCACGGATGGATCCGGGCTGCATCGGCAAAAAAGCGATCAGCCGCTTCGGAACCCATCTGTCCATTTCCGCTGACGGCAGGTATATGCTCGTGGACGGTATGTTCAGCACCTTCGGCTTTGCCGCACTTGTGGATATGGAAACCCGCGAGTTCAAGGTCATCAACGAGTACGAGGGAATGCACAATCACGGACAGTTCTCACCGGTTCATCCCAAGCTGTTCCTGCTGGATCAGGATACCTCCATCAACCCGATTACAGAGTACCATCTCGATCCGCATCCCCAGTTCACGAGGGACGGCAGATACATTGTCTGCACAACGACGGTAAGAGGCGGAGTCGATATTTCAGTCACACCCGTGGATCAGCTTGTTGCGCTGACACAATGAATCCGAACAACAGAAAATTTCACCTTGTCATGAGAGGAGACCTGAAAATGAATTACATTCCAACCACAGCATCGGAAACCGGCAGTTATCTCTGTACATGGGACCGTCAGGGCTTTGTGGCATCCAAGTACAAATTCACCGGCGGTGCCAATATGCGCGATGCACTGACCCCGGAGTATCTGTTCGGCGAGGAAGAAAACTACCACTGGCTCCCGCGCGAATACCGGAGCGGACTCTATTTTCTGCTTGACGACGGTTGGGATACGCCGCCGCACACGGAAAACAACAGCCACATCAGACCGTTCGGTGCGGTTGACCCTCATCCCGACAAATTCGGATCACTGGGCAGAACCCCCACGGAACGGCTTACTGCACTGAATAAGCTGGCGCAGGAGTGGGGCTATATCGGTCTCGGTCTGTGGATTTCACCCCAGATGTACATGGAAGACCGCAAGGTGGGCGCAGAGGAAGCACGGGAATACTGGATCGAGCGCGCCGTCCGATGTCAGGAAGCCGGTGTGCGGTACTGGAAGGTTGACTGGGGTATGCATGATCACGAAGTGGACTACCGGCGTATGCTCACAGAGGTTGTCAGAGAGTATGCACCCGATCTCGCCGTGGAACACACCTATGTCCAGCAGCCGCTGAGTGATCTGATCCAACGAGAAAACCGTGTACGGGAATCCCGCGAGCTGCTTGCCTTCAGCGATTTCTTCCGAACCTACGACATCATGTGGCCGTTTACCGATATCACAACCCTTTCCCGCATCCACGAGCTGCTTTCCGATCCCCTGCCCTTTGAGCTTGGAGCAAAAGGTATTCTGAGTACCGAGGAGCAGCAGTTTATCGCGGCCGGACTTGGCTGTGCCATCGGCATCATGAATCCTGCTGTTGAGACCCGTGCGGTTCTTCGCTGGCAGCGGATTGCCCCTCCGTTCGGTGCTGCAGAGTCGGATTACAGATGCTCCGGCGAAATGCTGACCGACAGCTATGACTATCCGAAAAATCCTGTCAGATGGGTTCACACCGGCGGCAGGGTAATCAGCGAAACAGCGCCTGCGGTAATGGCACGCGGATGTGCTCTGCCGGCTGTTGAACCGATCGGTCAGGAAAAGCCCTATGTCCTCGCATCCCGCAATCCGCACACAGGCGCATACGCAATCGCATCCATCCGCCGCAATATCGCCCCCAATCCGATGACGATTGTTCCGGCTGACGTAACATGGGAGCTGGAAGACATGGATGCATTCGTCGGCGTGTTCGGCTATTTCGAAAGCCTGACACTGGTTTATCCCGAAGTGCTGCCCGCCGATTGCCGTATTTTCGCACAGAATCTGATGGACGACGAGGCGCAGGATATTACGGATCAGGTTCAGACCGACGGCAGCCGTCTGACGCTTCCCGCCCGTACGCTCATGCAGATCGGTGCGTGCAATTTTGCCTATCCCAACATGGGCGGACGGAAAATGACCGATCCCATGCTGCTGATCAGACTTGAAACAAATACCTGATTGTATGAACCGCTGTACCAACAGTGTTTACTGCAGTCCACCGCAATGCAAAACGGAACTCTCCTGCTGCAAAACAGCTCGGCAGGAAAGTTCCGTTTGTGTTTTTCAAATCGATTCTCCGCAGCCGGTCACAGTTCTGCCATAGGATTACCGGCTTCCGTTATGCTTCAGAAACTGTGTAACAGCTTCTCATCCTCATTGGTTTTCACGGTACGGACAGCCGCAGAATACTCCGCAATACCCGAAAGAAAAAATGTTTACAATTCCCCTGTTGACAAATACGGCGCTGAACAATATAATGATGAACAGTTCAGATTTGAAATATCGGAGAATAATGTATGATTACCATTCAGGACATGAACGGTTATGCCAGAAAAATCGCACTTGCCTATGAAAAGGCTCTGCTTCCTCTGGCAAAAGAGATGGAAATGCCGCATACAGCAGTCAGTATCCTGCTTTTCATTGCCAATAACCCGGATTACGCCACTGCGAAGGATATCTGCGCTCTTCGGGGTCTCAAGCCTCCGATTGTATCCGCGCATGTGGAACGGCTGGTGCAGGAGGGGTACATTGAGCGGCATGCCGTTCCCGGGGATCGCCGGAAGGATGCTCTTCTCTGCACCGCGAAAGCATCCGGAATCATTGAAGCGGGTCGGAAACGTCAGATTGCATTTGCCGAAGCGATTCTTTCCGGCATCAGCGAACAGGACCGTACCGTTATGGCACAATGCTTCCATGCGATGAACGAAAATATTGACAAGCTTATCAGAGAAAACAACCGGGGAGGCCTGGAATTATGACAAATCAAAAAGAAATGCTCGGAACGGCACCGGTGGGCAGACTGATGTTCCGTCTGGCACTGCCTGCGGTAATTGCCCAGCTGATCAATATGCTCTACAATATTGTTGACCGTATCTACATCGGACATATGCCCGGAACCGGCGATCTCGCACTGACCGGTGTGGGAGTATGCATGCCCATCATCATGATCGTATCTGCCTTTGCCGCACTTGTCAGTTCGGGCGGTGCGCCGAGAGCCTCCATATTCATGGGGAAAAAGGATATGGACAGTGCTGAAAAAACGCTGGGCGGCTGCTTCGGTCTGCAGATCCTCATTTCCGTGATTCTGACAGCCGTGCTCCTGATCTGGAACCGCAGTCTTCTTCTCATGTTCGGCGCAAGCGAAAACACCATCGGATATGCGGTTGATTACATGAGCGTCTACGCAATCGGTACGATTTTTGTTCAGCTTACACTCGGCATGAATGCTTTTGTGACGGCGCAGGGATTTACCCAAATCTCCATGATTTCGGTCATTGTCGGAGCGGTTTCCAACATCATTCTTGACCCCATTTTCATCTATGGACTCGATATGGGCGTCAGGGGCGCTGCTCTGGCAACAATTCTTTCCCAGGCACTTTCCTGTGTATGGGTGGTTTCCTTTCTGTGCGGAAAACGGACACTTCTGCGTCTGAAGCCGAAAAATCTGATCCCTTCCGCAAGACTGGTTCTTCCCTGTATCGCTCTCGGTTCGGCGGCGTTCATCATGCAGGCCAGTGAAAGCGTAATCGCGGTCTGTTTCAATTCCTCCCTGCTCGAATACGGCGGCGATATTGCCGTGGGAGCCATGACCATTCTGACCAGTGTCATGCAGTTTGCCATGCTCCCGCTGACGGGAATTGCACAGGGCGCACAGCCGATTTCCAGCTATAACTACGGCGCAAAAAATGCGGATCGGGTGAAGAAAACCTTCCGGCTTCTGCTGATCTCCTGTCTGACGTATTCACTCACGCTGTGGGCTGCTGTGATGCTGTTCCCGAAAGCATTTGTTTCGATCTTTACGCCCGATGCGGCACTGATCGACTTTGCGGCAAA
>JAFQWY010000326.1 GCA_017407225.1 Clostridia bacterium
ATTCAACGATGACGACGGCAATGAAGCGGAAAACCGGTACTGGTTCCACAGCGCGGTATACCACGGACTGGTGCATGTACACAGCTCGGAAATGTCCGCCGATGCGATTTATGATAATCTGGAAGCATTTGCCGGTCCTGCCGCACTGGTTGCCCACCCGGATTTCATTCCCGGCGAATACGATGAGGAAGAAGATGTATGGCATATCGAGCCGCACACCGCGGAAGAGAACCTGTTCTACGTGGTGCACGATGAGGAGCTTGTGCTGGAAGTGGGTGACTATGCCGATGTCCGCATTTCCTGTATCGGGTATTCGGTGGAAAACGGAATGGTCAATCTCTACACCTTTGCCCCCGACGGTACGCCGCAGATTCCCGACCGCATGAAGTACATGCTGTATGACGATATAGACGCTCTTCGGAACGAAATCCGTGCCAATCCCGATCGGTATGAAGTCATGACCGTTGCGATGCATTACGACATTGACGGCCTGCATCTTATGGGCTTGTCTGAATAACAAAACCTCCGGTAAGGTATCACACCCTGCCGGAGATTTTTTATGTCTGTAGGAGTATTATTCTGCTCTGTACACGAAATCCGAGAACGCCGCTTCTCCGCCCGCCTGCACGGTGGAGTAGGCAAACAGCGCGAACCGGTAGCCGGTGAAGTGATCCAGACGGTAGTGCATCTTGTGTACCCCGCCGATCTGACACCAGCCGTTCCCGTCATCATAGAAGAAGCGCGCTTCATCCTTCATGTGATCGAAATCGGCGTCAATGCGGAACTTCACGGTGTCGGCCGCTGTGGGAAGTGCCGCACATTCGGTGACAGTGATTTCTCTGCCGTCCGGCTGTGCGCTGACCATGACAATGACGTTCTGACCGTCCCGCTTTGTCACTGCCGCAAAGCCGTAGCAGCTCTGGAGGGCGCACAGACCGGCGTAATCTCCTTCGTTCAGGGAGGACGCATCCACGGTCACCTCACCGGAGCATCCGGGCCATGCCATCCGCTGGGTGAGGGTGTTCTTCGCCTTGGTCACGTCATCCGCCACGTGGTCGGTACGGATCCTGAACTGACCTTTTTCCCGGTCAACGGTCACGAGGGAGAGATCCGGCTCGTGGTTGAACTGCCATGCACTCTTCAGACCGAAGGTGCCGTACAGGCGGCGGTCATCGGAAGCGGTGCGGAAATCGTCACTGCAGACCAGGGGCTCGTATTCATGCTCCGGACGGGTGGATTTTACGGAAATGTCCTCGGGAACTTCACCGTTCACGCCGAAGACGGGCATATCGTTCTCCCAGTGCACGGGAACGAGAATCGGGATCCGCCCCACCGCTCCTCTGTCCTGGAACAGCACCGCAAACCAGTCCCCGTCGGGGGTATCCACGATACCGCCCTGTGCAACGCCCTGCCCGCAGTAGTTCATGTCGTGGCACAGTGCCTCGCCGCCGGTGAATTCGCCGTCAAGAGAATCGGAAACATAGCAGGCCTCGGTGCGCATCCAGCGGGTTTCCAGAGAGTGGATCAGGGTCAGATAATACTTGCCATTGATCTTGTAAAAATGTGAGCCTTCGTAGCCCAGATTGTGCTTCCACGGATCGGTGACGATGATGCGGTCAATTCCGCCGGGCAGGGGTGCGCTCAGATCCGTCTTCAGCTCGGTCAGGTGAATCTGCCGTCCGCCGTAGATGATGAAGACCCGTCCGTCCTCCTCGAAAAAGAGGGAGCAGTCGTGGTAGAAGCCTTCGATATACTGCTTTGTCCACGGTCCGTCGATGGAGTCCGCGGTGTAGAGGTAGGTTCTGTGGGTGTCGTTTGCCACGAAGCACACATAGAACTTCCCGTTGTGATGCCGCAGGGAAGCCGCCCACATTCCCTGACCGTAGATGGCGCCGTCGTCGAGAGTCTGGCGGGGCGTGGAGTCAAGTCTGTCGTACACGTACGCGGCGTGTTCCCAGTGCACCAGATCATAGGAGCGGAGAATTTCGCATCCGGGCATGAAGTACATGGTGGTGCTGACCATGTAGTAGGTGTCGTCCACACGGATTACGTCCACATCGGGGTAATCCAGACGGGTGAGGGGATTGGCAGGGTACTGTTTCATGGGGGGCCTCCTGAATAATTTTCTTACCCCTATTATACCGCATCTCCCGGAAATTTCAACGGGCGGAGCGCAATTTATCGGAATTTATCAATGACAGAATACAATCCGTCAATCCGGGGGATCTTGACGGATCGCGGTCGGTGTGCTATACTTGAAGAAAACAGGAAGACAAAGGAGTGGATGCCGTGATCGATGTTCTGCTGACTGTTGATGCCATAGATGATGAGGATGAGCGTGACTGTATCGGAAGGATATACGGGCAGTATGCGGTGCGGATCAAGGCATATGCCATGAAGCTGCTCGGAAACGAAGCGGATGCGGAAGACGCGCTCAGCATTACCTTTGAGAAAATCATCCGGTACCGGAGCAGATTCACCGGAATCGACGAGCATCTGATCAAAGGAAGGGTATATCTGATTGCACGGTGCACCTGCCTGGATCTGCTGGACAGAAGACGGGTCAGGGAGGGACTTTCCGTGAACAGTGTTCCGGAAGATTCCGACGATGAGAGGCAGGAGACCGAGATTGCCGATGACTTCAGCGTGGAGGACTGGATGCTCCGGAAGGAATCGGCGGATCTGCTTTACCGGGCGCTGTCCGCATTGCAGTCCCCGGCGAAGGAGATCGTCATCATGCGGTACATGGAGGATATTCCGGGTGCTGTGGTCGCGGATCTTTTGAGCATGAACGAATCCACGGTGAGAACCATTCTGTACCGCAGCCTGAAGAAACTGAAAAAGGAACTGGAGGGATATTACAATGGCAAAGAATGACGCGAATTTCGATGCCCTGATGCATCTTGCTGCCGAGCAGAGTCTGCAGGATGGTCTGGAGGAATTCGATGCCGCCGATATTTCCGGTGTTTCGGTTTCCGGTATAACTTCGAGAAAAATCCGGACAAAAATCCTTCTTCACCGGATCCGGGACTCAAAGGCTCTCCGGTATGCGAAATATGCGGTGCTGGTGTTTGCCGCCGCGGTGACCTTGCTGTTTGCGGCAATGATGTGTATTCAGCCCATCCGTGCGGGATTCCGGAACATGATGATGTACAGGTGCGATAAGTACGTTTCCGTGAGATTTTTCCGCGAGGACGGAGTGGAATATCCCCGTGAGCTGGAACGGTTTTATCTGCCGTCCGATCTGCCGGAAGGATGGGTGACGGAGCCGTTTATGATGGATTCTCAGACGGCGATTCACAGGATCACGGGCGCGGACGGAGAATCTGTCTGGTGTTATCAGGCGGTGTTCCGTGAAAACCGAGATTCGTTCCGGTTTGACGAAGAAACGGAAACAAAGGAGATGACGCTCCCGGACGGAACTCCAGCATATCTGCTGATTTCCCCTTCCGGTGACTGTCATCTGACATGGGCACGGGAGTACGAGTTTGTGCTGTACGGGGAAAGTGTATCTGAGGAGATCCTGATTGAGATTGCGGAGTCCATGCAGTGACATGGGAATATGAATTCATGAAACAGAAAAAAGCAGAGGATGTGTTTGCCGGCATCCTCTGCCTTTTTTCACGCCAGATATTCTTCCGCGTAGTGCACGGCCACTGCTCCGTCCGCGGCTGCGGTGACGATCTGCCGTACCGCCTTGGTGCGGATATCGCCCACCGCATACACGCCGGGGAGATTTGTACGGGTGCTCTCGTCCGCGATGATGTAGCCGCTGTCATCCAGATCCAGCTGATCCCGGAACATCTCCGACGCCGGAATCCGTCCGATGCTGACAAAAATGCCGTCCGCATCCACGGGAGTTTCTTCGCCGGTCTTCACGTTTTTCAGCACCGCACCGGTCAGGCGGCCGTCAGCGTTTTCCTGCAGTTCCACCGGAACACTGTCCCAGCGGATTTCCACGTTTTCCGCCGCAAACAGACCGTTCTGCACGATCTTTTCCGCACGGAGGGAGTCACGGCGGTGCACCAGAATCACACGCTCCGCCACCCGGGAGAGAAGCAGTGCATCCGACACCGCGGTGTTTCCTCCGCCGATCACCATTACGGTCTTGCCCCGGTAAAACATCCCGTCGCAGGAGGCGCAGTAGTGGATTCCCCGGCTCAGGAATCTGTCCTCACCGGGCAGCCCCAGCTTTCTCGGATTGGCGCCTGCCGCGATGACAACGGTTCGCCCGTAGAAGGTGCCCGAATCGGTCTCGGCGGATTTGATTTCCCCGGTCAGATTCACTCCAAGAACCTCCGTCAGTTCAGTCCGGACTCCGAACCGTTCAGCCCCGGCACGCATTTTTTCTGCCAGTGTGAATCCGTCGATGCCTTCCTCAAATCCCGGGTAATTGTCGATCTGATGGGACTGGATCATCTGACCGCCCGGCATCGCTTTTTCCAGAATCATGACATCCATGCCGGCTCTCGCACCGTACAGGGCAGCGGTGTATCCTCCGGGACCTCCGCCGATGATGAGCATATCGTAAATGTGTTCCATAATAACCTCCGTTTGCTGTCTTTATACCTATTATACCCTGACAGCGGACGGATTTCAATATTCCGGGGGTGAAAATTTAATATCCTGCAGAAATTGATCCCCATTGACTTCGGACTATGGATCGAATATAATAAAGACAGAAGAAAACAGTACGAAACTGAAAGGAGGACACAATGTCAAAAACGCTTGTCATTATTCTGGGCCCTCACGCAGTCGGAAAGATGACTGTGGGGCAGGAGCTTGCAAAGATTACGGATCTGCGCCTGTTTCACAATCATATGTCAATCGAGCTGGCACGGAAGCTCTTTGCACACTCGGAAAAAGAATGGAGCGTTTTGAACGAAACCATCCGCCGAACCGTGTTTGAATTATTCGCGGAAGGCGATTTTCCCGGACTGATCTTTACCTATATGTGCGCGTTTGATATGCAGAGCGAGTTTGACTACCTGCAGAGCATCATTGACCTCTTCCGGTCACACGGAGCGGACTGTTATGTTGTGGAGCTCTGTGCCGATTTTGAAGAGCGCCTTGTCCGCAACAGAAGCGAAAACCGCCTGCTCCACAAAGAGTCCAAGCGCAATCTGGAATGGAGTGAGGCGGAAATGCGGCAGACCGGTGAAAAATACCGTCTCAATTCCTATGACGGGGAAAGCCTGCCGTTTGAGAACTATCTGAAAATTGACAACACTGCGATGAGCCCGGAAGACACTGCAGAGCGGATCCGGAATCATTTTGCAATAGAAAGACGAAAAGTCTGAAAATAAATCAGACAGACGCTGAGCGGGCACAAAACGAAAATTTTCATAAAGAGCGGATGCGGACAGATGGAAGCCGCACTGCGGTAATAATTGAAAGGAGCAGACATGAAAACTATCAATCTCAACCGGGGATGGAAATTCCATCTGGGTGACGAGGAGAATTCCTTTGAAACACGGCACAACGATGAGGGATGGCAGAGCGTGACAATCCCCCACGACTGGTCGGTGCAGTACCCCAAGAGCCGGGAATACTCCAGCGGCACCGGATACGTCATCGGCGGCACCGCGTGGTACCGGAAATCCTTCACCCTGGACGAAGCGGGCGCGGGATTCCCCCATTTTCTCACCTTTGACGGGGTTTACAAGAACAGTCAGGTGTGGCTCAACGGCTATTATCTTGGCAGACGCCCCAACGGGTACATCTCCTTCCGCTATGACGTGACCGACTATCTCTACTTCGACGGACGGGAAAACGTCATCGCCGTGAAGGTGACTCACGAGGATATCGCAGACTCCCGCTGGTTCACCGGTTCCGGGATCCACCGGAAAGTGACCCTGACGAAATACGGGAAGGTGTACCCTGCGGAATACGGCGTGTTCTTCAGGGTCGGCCGTGCGGACGAAGATTCCGCAGACTGGGAAGCGGAATGCGAGCTGTATGCCTCTGAAGACGCTGATGGAAAGCTGAATGCGTGTCTCATCGACCGGGACGGAAACACCGTATCCGAAGCATCCGCAGACGTTTCCTTCCGCGGAAAGAGCGCTGTGAAAATCACCCTCGGCGGCGTGTTTGACAAGCCCGCGCTGTGGGATACGGAGCATCCCAATCTCTATACTCTGCGGGTGACTGCCGGGGATGACGTGATTGCGGAAGAGGCTGTGGGCATCCGTACCTTCACCTTCGATCCCGACCACGGCTTCTTCCTCAACGGCAAGCCCACTATCTTCAAGGGCGTGTGCATGCATCACGACGGCGGCGCTCTGGGTGCGGCCATGTCCAAGGGCGTGTGGAAGAGACGTCTCACCAAGCTGAAGAAAATGGGATGCAACGCCATCCGCATGAGCCACAATCCCCATATGCCCGAGCTGTACGATCTGTGTGATGAAATGGGATTCCTCGCCATGGACGAAGCCTTCGACGAATGGGAGGGCTGCAAGAACAAGTGGTTCAACGGCCACAACGTGTACCCGCCCAAGCATCAGGGATACTCCGAGGACTTCCCCGAATGGCATG
>JAFQWY010000005.1 GCA_017407225.1 Clostridia bacterium
GCCGTATTCGATGGATTATCTGAAAAATGTCCACACCCAGCTCAGCTGCATCTTCAATCACGCGATCAAATACTACGGTCTGCAGATCAATCCGGCACAGAAAGCGGGAAATATGGGCAGCGAATCCACGAAGGAAATGTTATTCTGGACGAAGGAAGAGTATCTGAAGTTCATTGATGCCATGATGGACAAGCCGATGCTGTATTACGCATTTGAAATTCTGTACTGGTGCGGCATCCGGGAAGGTGAACTTCTGGCACTGACTCCCGCAGACTTCGATTTCGAGAAGAAAACGCTCCGGATCAACAAATCCTATCAGCGGATCGGCGGCGAGGATGTCGTTACCACACCGAAAACGAAGAAAAGCAACCGGATCATTCAGATGCCGGACTTCCTCTGTGACGAAATGCAGGATTATTTCAAACAGTTCTACAGTCTGGACAGGGATGCGCGGATTTTCCCGCTGACAAAGCACAAGCTGAAAAGCGGGATGGAATACGGATGCAAAATGTCCGGGGTGAAGATCATCAGAATTCACGATCTGAGACACAGCCACGTTTCGCTTCTCATCAACATGGGATACTCGGCAGTGGCAATCGGAAACCGCGTGGGGCATGAGAGTGTGGAGATCACCTACCGATATGCACATCTGTTCCCCACAGTGCAGAAAGAAATGGCGGACAAACTGAATCTGGAAAGGGAGGCGTGAGTAATGTCAGCAAAAAATCTGGACAAACAGGGGCGTTGGCGGAGCGTGAATGTATCGTTCCGGGTGTCACCGGAGGAAGATCAGCTTCTTGAAACTTTCGTGAAGCTGTCCGGTATGACGAAACAGGACTATATCACAAGCAGACTGCTCTGCAAGGATGTGGTGGTACAAGGAAATCCGCGAGTGTACAAAGCTCTGCGGGATAAATTCGAGGAGGTGCTTGCTGAACTGAAAAGAATCGAGAAGGGAGGTGATGTGCCGCCGGAATTGCTTGAAACGATTGAATTTATGGCAGTAATTATGAATGGAATGAAGGAGGACACGAATGAATTCTGAAAAAGAAAAAACGACTGCCCTGATTCCGTCTGTTGGCGCAGATGGGGAGCAGTCGAATGAAGGTTATTCAAATAATAGTATACCAGATTGCATCAGAGAAATCAATGAAGAAGACGAAATTTCCGTTGAGGAAATGGAAAAGTTGTACCGGGAAGCACTCCGCAAGAACGATCCGGCGTATCTGCACACGGTTTCTCTCGGCGAACTCTACGAAACCGTGTATCACAGCAGACCGCCGGTGATCAATGGTCTGCTCTGTGCAGGAGCATATATCCTTGCCGGTGCACCGAAAATCGGCAAATCCTTCCTCGTGGCGCAGATTGCCTACCATGTCAGCACGGGACAGAAGCTGTGGGAATACGATGTCCGTCAGGGGACGGTGCTGTATCTGGCGTTGGAGGATGATTACCAGCGGTTGCAGGAGCGTATGTTCCGGATGTTCGGGATCGGCGATGTGGATTCCCTGTACTTCGCCACCAACGCGAAACAGCTCGGAAATGGGCTGGATGAACAGCTTGAACTGTTCGTGAAGGAACATGAGCACACCAAACTCATCATCGTAGACACCCTGCAGAAAGTCCGAGAGGTCGGCGGTGATTCCTACAGTTACGCGAACGATTATGAGATTATCAGCAAGCTGAAAAAGTTCGCGGATAATCATGGAATCTGCGTTCTGATTGTCCACCACACCCGAAAACAGCCTGCCGGAGATAATTTTGAAATGATCTCCGGCACCACAGGACTTCTCGGATGTGCGGATGGTGCGCTGCTGATGCAGAAGGAAAAGCGCACGGACGGCAGAGCCACACTGGATATCGTCGGACGGGATCAGCCGGATCAGAGATTGTATCTGATAAAAGATCAGGAACGGTTGATCTGGACGCTCGACCGCGCGGAAGCGGAGATGTGGAAGATTCCGCCCGATCCGACACTGGAAGCGGTGGCAAGACTGGTGTCGGCGGACAACCGGGAATGGACGGGCAGTCCGAGCGAACTGGCGGAGAGGATCAGCAACGGCATGGCGGCGAACACGCTGACGAAGCACCTGAACGTGAACGCAAGCCGACTGATGGACGAATACAACATCCGGTATGAGAACAAACCGAAGCACAGCGGGAGGAAAATTACGCTCACCTACATGGTGGTGGATGTTGTAATCATGTAAAGCGCGACGGTCGCGACGATTGCGACGGTCTATTTGACAGTACACAAAACACCGTCGCGACCGTCGCGGATCGTCGCGGTACACGGATGTCGTGCAACACAAGCCCCAAATCCCCGCCGCAGCGGACTAAGGCAGGAATGGAAGATAGGTTCCATTTCTGCCCGGGAGGTGGTCATCCGCAGAGGAACATCGACCATGACGGGTGAAATGTGGGACACATAGCAGCCGTCAGAGGATTCCGCAGAATCCGCATACCTGCCCCCTGTCCGCAGAC
>JAFQWY010000327.1 GCA_017407225.1 Clostridia bacterium
ATCTGGGAATGTTCCTGCGGTCACAGACACAGCATCGGTTCTATTGCGGAGCTTAAATCCATGAGCGAAAACTGCCCCGATGACATCGAGCTCCACCGTCCCTACATCGACGCTGTTACCATCAAGTGTCCCGAATGCGGCGGCGAAATGAAGCGCGTTCCCGAAGTAATCGACTGCTGGTTCGACTCCGGCTCCATGCCCTTCGCTCAGCATCACTATCCCTTCGAAAACGAAGATCTCTTCAAGGCACAGTTCCCCGCAGACTTCATCTCCGAAGCCGTTGACCAGACCCGCGGATGGTTCTACTCCCTGATGGCGATCTCCACCCTCCTCTTCGACTGCTCTCCCTACAAGAACGTCATCGTTCTCGGTCACGTTCAGGACGAAAACGGTCAGAAAATGTCCAAGTCCAAGGGCAATGCGGTGGATCCCTTCGATGCACTGAACACCTACGGTGCCGACGCGATCCGCTGGTACTTCTACACCGGCTCCGCTCCGTGGCTCCCCTCCCGTTTCTCCGGCAAGGCGGTAATGGAAGGTCAGCGCAAGTTCCTGGGTACTCTCTGGAACACCTACGCGTTCTACGTACTCTATGCGGAAATCGACCAGTTCGATCCCACCAAGTACTGCCTGAACGACTGCGCGCTCACCGTTATGGACAAGTACATCCTGTCCGTACTGAACACCACCATCGGTGCCGTTGACAGCAACCTTGCAAACTACAGAATCCCCGAAGCCGCAAAGGCACTGTACGAATTCGTGGACGAGCTGTCCAACTGGTATGTACGCCGCTGCCGTGAACGCTACTGGGGTACTGAAATGACCGACGACAAGATCGCGGCATATATGACTCTCTACACCGCGCTGGTTACCATCTCCAAGGCAGCGGCTCCCATGATCCCCTTCATGGCCGACGACATCTACCGCGGTCTGGTATGCTGCGTGGACGACAAGGCTCCCATCTCCGTACACCTCTGCTCCTTCCCCGAAGCGGACGAATCTATGATCGACAAGGCTCTGGAAGCAAACATGAAGACCGTTGTTGACATCGTTGTTCTGGGCCGTGCGGCAAGAAACGGCGCCAACATCAAGAACCGTCAGCCTCTGTCCGCAATGTATGTCAAGTGTGACAATCCTCTGGATTCCTTCTACTCCGACATCATCCGCGACGAACTGAACGTGAAGGAAGTGAAGTTCGTGGACGACATGAGCGCACTGTCCTCCTACTCCTTCAAGCCCAATCTGAAGACCGTTGGTCCCAAGTACGGCAAGCTGCTGGGCAAGATCCGCTCCGCTCTCCAGGACGACGCTTTCGACGGCAATGCGGCAATGGATGAACTGAAGTCCACCGGCGCTCTGCACTTCACCTTCGACGGCACCGAAGTTGCTCTGGAAGAAGGCGACCTCCTGATCGAAGTCAAGCAGAAGGAAGGCTACTACTCCATCGCCGACAACGGCATCGCAGCCGCTCTCGATACCAACCTGACTGAAGACCTCATCAACGAAGGCTTCGTACGCGAACTGATCTCCAAGGTTCAGACCATGCGCAAGGAAGCGGATTTCGTTGTCACCGACCACATCTCCGTTGCTCTCTCCGGCAGTGAAAAGCTGGAAGGCATCCTCTCAGCATCCGCCGATGAATTCAAGACCAGTGTTCTCTGTGACGAACTCACCTTCGGTGCAAAGGACGGCGGATACACCAAGCAGTGGGATGTAAACGGCGAAAATGTTACAATCACCGTAGAAAAGCTGTAATTCCCCGGATATACAGGATTTCATTGCATATTCATACAAATCTGACCGCGCGTTCTCAAACTTGTTGGTGAGTTTGCCGATTAAAAAATACCGCAAAGCTATTGAATTTAACGCGCGGTTTTGATATAATATTAGTAGTTTAACGAGGAGTAGCCGTTTTTCTCTTTCTTTATTCCAAATGGCTGCTATAAATCCGTGGAGAATTTGCCTGTGACCATCGGATTTTCTTCAAAAATACTGAATTGGAGTGTATCATATGATTTCTCGTGACGTTACTATCAAGAATAACGTAGGTCTGCACGCAAGACCGGCTACTTTCTTCATTCAGAAGGCGAATTCCTACAAGAGCTCTATCTGGGTTGAAAAGGATGACCGCAGAGTGAATGCAAAGTCCCTTCTGGGCGTTCTGTCCCTTGGCATCGTTAAGGGCATGACCATCACCCTTATCGCTGACGGTACCGACGAAGCTGACGCTCTCGAAGGTCTGGCGACTCTCGTAGATACCGGTTTCGCTGAATAAGTTTCAAGTCCGGCGCGAACAATAACAACAAACCTGAGCGAAGGTGTGGATCCATGCACCCTCGCTCAATTTATTATCCGGGAAAAGGAGGCGGACACCCTGGCAGAACTATCCAAAAACATCGAACATCTCCGAGCAAAATCCGCCGCACTTCCCCGTCAGCCCGGCGTGTACATCATGCAGAACGAGGCGGGCAAGGTGATTTATGTGGGCAAATCCCGCTCCCTCAGAGACCGGGTTTCCCAGTATTTCCACGGCGCGCACGATGAGAAGACGTCAAAAATGGCATCTTCCGTCCACGATTTCCGGTTCATCACCACGGACACGGAAATGGAAGCCCTGGCGCTGGAAAACAGCCTCATCAAGCAGTACACCCCCAAGTACAACATCAAGCTGAAGGATGCAAAATCCTACCCCTACATCCGCATCGATGTGAAATCCCAGTGGCCCCGGATCACCATGACCCGGAAGCGGCTCACCGACGGCTCCCTCTACTTCGGTCCCTATTCCTCCACATCCACCGTCTTCGGCGCCATTGCGCAGCTGGAGCGCACCCTGAACATCCCCACCTGCAAAAAGCACTTCCCGGCGGATATCGGCAAAGAACGCCCCTGTGTCTACTATCAGATGGGACGGTGCATGGGCGTGTGCACCGGCAAGGTCTCCCCGGCGGAATACCGGGAAGCCATCGACCGTGCGGCTGAAATTCTCCGCGGCGGTACCCGGGATGTGATCGTGAAGCTGACCGAGCAGATGATGCGCGCCTCAGATGAGCTGGAATTTGAGGAAGCCGCACGGTGCCGGGATGCCATCGAAGCCCTACGCAAACTGGGTGAACGGCAGAAAGCTGTAGGTTCCCCCGATGTGGAATGCGACGTGATCGGTCTTCATCTCACCTCCTACGACGGCGGAGACATCAAATTCCGGGACTGCGCCACGGCGTTTTATATCCGGAGCGGATATATCGCGGACAGCGAGCATTTCCTCTTCGGCGGGGACGAAATCACAGCGGATTCCGATGACGACAGCCCTCTGCTGGCATTCATCTATTCCCTGTATCAGTCCCGGGAGTATATTCCGCCGGAGATTCTCCTCTCCTTCGAGCTTCCGGAGCATGAACGGCTCCTTCTCTCCGACTGCCTCTCCGAAAAGGCGGAGCACAAGGTCACCATCCGCACGCCCAAGAAGGGTGCATCGAAGTACCTCTGCGATATGGCGGTGACCGACGCGGCCAAGCACAGTGAAAACCAGTCCAAGCGTGACAAAAACGACGAGCGTACTCTCGCAAATCTGGCATCCCTGCTGCATCTGGAGGTCCTCCCGGAACGAATCGAAGCCTACGATATCTCCAATCTTGGCGACGAGCATATCACGGCCGGCATGGTGGTTTTTGCAGACGGCAAGCCGAAAAAAAGCGAATACCGGGTGTTCTCCATCAAATCCACAAACTCTCAGGACGACTACGGAGCCATGTCCGAAGCAATCCGCCGGCGTGTGGCTCACATCGGTCAGGAAGACGATAACATGGCAGCATACCCCGATCTGTTCCTCCTAGACGGCGGCAAGGGTCACGTGAATGTGATCCGTCAGGTTCTGGCCGAGGAAGGGGTGGATATCCCCGTATTCGGCATGGTCAAGGACGAGCATCACAAGACCCGTACCCTCACGGACGGGGAGGGGGAAATCGACATCTCCCGTCAGCAGGATATCTTCCGCCTCATCTACGGGATTCAGGAGGAAGTCCACCGGTTCACGGTCTCCCGCATGACGAACGCAAAGCGAAAAACACTGAAAACCTCATCACTCGAAAAAATCAAGGGCATCGGCCCGGCAAAATCCAGAGCACTCCACGACCGGTTCAAAACGCTCACTGCCATGAAAGCCGCGAGCATGGATGAACTGGCGGATACTCCCGGAATCAGCCGCACCGACGCCGAAGCCATATACCTCCATTTCCATCAAAACAGCAAAGGAGAAACCACATGAGAATTATTACCGGTACCGCACGGGGCACCAAGCTCGCCGCACTGGAAGGCGAAGTTACCCGTCCGACCACTGACAAAGTAAAAGAAGCCGTATTCTCCATGATCCAGTTCGATATCGAAGGCAGAGCCATTCTGGATCTGTTCGCCGGCAGCGGTCAGCTGGCACTGGAAGCGCTCTCCCGCGGTGCGGCCCGTGCCACCATGATCGACCAGTCCAGAGACGCCGTGAACATCATTATCGACAATGCCAAGAAAACTCACCTGTTCGAAAAGTGCCGGATCTCCGCAGCGGACTATACCTCCTTCATCCGCGGCGCCGCAGGCCGTGAACAGTACGACGTGATTTTCCTGGATCCGCCCTACAACACCGATCTTCTGCCCTCTGCACTGAAGGCTCTCGCCGATGCGGATCTGTGCGCTCCCGGCTCCACCATCGTGTGCGAAACCGACTGCGACATTCCGATCAAGGCATCCCGCGCGCGGAAGGATGAAGAAATCGCGGCGGAATACGTCATGAAGGACGTTTTCGGCGGCAGTGAAGAGCTGGCTGACCGGTACGACGTGCTGAAATCCAACCTGTACGGCCGCACCAGAATCACCCTGCTCGCTCCCAAAAAGTAATGGCACGGGCGATTATCACGGGCAGCTTCGACCCTGTCACATCGGGGCATGAAAATCTGATCCGCCGGGCTTCCCCGCTGTTTGAGGAAGTGACGGTGGTCATTCTTGCGAATACCGAAAAGAAAAGCGGACTGTTCGATCCCACAGACCGTCTGACCATGGTTCAGACCTGCATTGATGCTGCCGGGCTCGGTAATGTGAAGGCCATGCTCTACGGCGGACTGACCTCCGATGCGGCGCATATGCTGGGCGCGGACTACATCGTCCGGGGAGCCAGAAACGCATCGGATTTCGACTACGAGTATAACCTTTCCCTCATCATGAAGCGGTTCGATCCGGCGTTTGAGACCATCATTCTGCCCACGGATCCTTCCCTTTCCATGATCTCCTCCACCTATGTGAGGGATCTTCTCAAATACGGCTGTGAGCTGGGCGACGCCGTCCCCGAAGCCTGCCGTGAGATGATGCGGGAGCTTTACGGAAAATAAATACAAAAAGGCACCTTTCGCTTGAAAGATGCCTTTATTTGTTGGTTCTGTTTGCAGTATTTCGGGAGTGAGCCGGTTGTCTTACAGGTTCGGCTGAATGGTATGCTCGCCCCCTATACCAAGCCATACCTCGGAGAATTTTCCATCAGGGAAATTCTCGGGAGTGAGCCGGTTGTCTTACAGGTTCGGCTGAATGGTATGCTCACCCTCTATACCAAGCCATACCTCGGAGAATTTTCCATCAGGGAAATTCTCGGGAGTGAGCAGGTTGTCTTACAGGTTCGGCTGAATGGTATGCTCGCCCCCTATACTAAGTCATACCTCGGAGAATTTTCCATCAGGGAAATTCTCGGGAGTGAGCCGGTTATCCTACAGGTTCGGCTGAATGGTATGCTCACTCAATCGCCTTGAAGATCTGGCCGAGGAAGATCTTGTTGTGGTCGATATCGTTTACGGTAACCTTGTTTTCACACAGACCGTTCTTGTAAAGATTGTACTTCTTGATGATGGTAGCCAGATCGTACTTGCTGCCGTATACTTCCTTGAGAAGTTCGGTGTAATCCAGAACATCACCGGTCAGGATGGTGGTCTTGTCACCTTCGGTGTTGGTAGCGTCCAGCTTCTTCACAACAGGGATCAGAAGACCGTCTTCATCCACCTGAATCCAGCCTGCGATGTAGGAGTAGCAGTCAATCACAACGTCGGTGCTGCCCCACCAGTCTACACGGATGCCGCCTTCGGTAACAGTCCAGTAACCGTCGTAAACATAGTTCTTATAATCGCCGATGAACAGAAGAGCTTCGCCGCGGACGGAGGGATTGGACTTGGAGTATGCACGAACGATCACGGGACCGTTTGCATCTGCACGGAAGGAACCGCTTCTTGCACCGACAGTTGCGCTGTCAGCACCGAAATCTACAGTAAAGAGAATATCGTCATAGGTCTTGCCGTTGGATGCAGTTGCGGTGATGGTGGTCTTTTCACCGACGGAAAGCTGCCAGTCAGCCGCTTCCAGCTTCAGGTATGCCGCTTCCTTGCCGTTGTTTACATAACGGTTGACAACATTCACACGGAGACGGAAGTAGGGAATACCGCCCTTGGTGCATACATAAATGTCCGCAGCACCGGAATCGTTGGCGATAATCTTGCCGGCTTCGTAGTCGTAGTATGCAACGCCGGGATCGCTGGAAATGAAGTAGGAGCCTGCCTGGAAGGTTCTGGTGTCGCCTTCCTTCATGGTGATTTCGTAGGTGTTGTTTTCAAAATACTTTGCCAGATATTCCTTCGCTTCGGCGATGGTGTAGTACTTGCCGCCGATGATGCTGGGATAACCGGGCTTCACGATGGTAACACCCGGCTTTACAACAGTACCGGGCTTCACAACGGTGCCGGGCTTCACGGTAATCACGGGACGGGTTACCACAAGGGTCTGTTCAGCCTTGTAAATGGAGCCGCCTTCGGATGCGGGAACATAGGTGGTTACATAGCCGTAAGTGGGCTTGAGAACCTCGGAAGGCTTTACAACGATTTCCTTGTCATCTTCTTCTCTGCATTCGGTGTGATAGTACTTTCCGTTGTAACGGATGTAGTTTTCATCGGACAGAATCAGAGATTCGCAGATCTCGCACTCGTTGTAATGCTTGTATCCGGGATACAGCTTAACAATATTGCCTGCGGATACTGCGGTTGCAGCGGAACCGGCAACGGTAATGGCAGCAAGAAGCATGGATGCTGCTCTGGTCAGTTTCTTCATTTGATACCTCCTGAAAAAGAAATTCAGATACTTATACGACATAATTATATCGTCTCCGCCGTAGATTGTCAAGGTATTTTTCCTTTATTTTATCTTTTTGTCGAAAATTTTCAAATAAGTAATATTTGCTTTTTTCGCCTCCGAAATTCCTCGGAAGCTTCAATTTTCATAAAATATTATTGATCCGGGCGGTGATTTATGCTATGATTAGTACAGAAATATGATGAAACGGAGTCAGACATGAATTGTAATCTCGGAAAATATTCCGTACCCGTCCGCAGCGCGGAAGCCGTGATTGTGGGAAGCGGAGCCGCTGCACTCAATGCCGCACTCTGCTGCCACGGCAAGGTCAGCACCATCGTTGTCACCGAAGGCATGAACATGGGCACCTCCCGGAATACCGGTTCCGACAAGCAGACCTACTACAAGCTCTCAACCGGCCTCTCCACCCCCGACTGCGCTGCCGACATGGCACAGGATTACATCCGCGGCGGATCCATGCACGGTGATCTTGCCCTGACGGAAGCCGCAGGATCCCTCGCCGGTTTCTTCAGGCTGATTGCGCTGGGCGTCCCCTTTCCCCACGACCGCTACGGCGAATACACAGGATACCGCACCGACCACGATGCCCGGATGCGTGCAACCTCCTGCGGTCCTCTGACTTCCAAATACATGACCGAAGCGCTGGAATCCGCCTGCCGCTCCGCCGGTGTCACCTTCTGCGACGGTTACCGCGCCGTGCGTGTGCTGACTGACCACGGAAGTGCCGCAGGAATTCTGTGCATCTCGGCGAACGAAATCACACCGGATAACCCGGCCGGACTGGCTGTATTCCTTGCCGGTGCCGTAATCTGGGCTACGGGCGGACCTTCCGCAGTGTACTACGGATCCGTCTACCCCGAAAGCCAGAACTGTTCCCTTGGCGCTCCTCTGGAAGCCGGTGCCACTGCCGCCAATCTGACCGAATCCCAGTACGGCATCGCATCGGTGAAGTTCCGCTGGAATCTGTCGGGATCCTATCAGCAGGTGCTTCCGCGATATGTATCCGTGGATCCGGACGGCACCGAGCATGAATTTCTCCGGGACTTCCATCCCCATCTGATCTTTTCCAAAGGCTACGAATGGCCCTTCGATCCCGATAAAATCACCTCCGGCAGTACCTCCTCCCTTGTGGATCTGGCAGTTTACGGCGAAATCCAGCAGGGACGCCGGGTATATCTGGATTTCATGCACGATCCCTCTCAGCTTGACAGCGGAATCACACCGGAATCCGTCGGTCAGACCGCATACGACTACCTGAACAGCTGCGGCTCTCTCGGGGATACTCCCGTGAAACGGCTGCGGCAGATGAACGAACGCGCTTACCGGCTGTATCTGGATCACGGCATTGATCTGGAGCGGGAGTATCTGGAGATTCAGGTGTCCGCACAGCACCTCAACGGCGGTCTGGAATGCGGTATCTGGTACGAAAATCCCGCACTCCGCAATTTCTATCCCGTCGGCGAATGTGCCGGTGTGTTCGGCGTGAAAAGACCCGGCGGATCCGCACTCAACTCCACGCAGGTCAGCTCCTCACGGGCATCCGAGAGAATCTGCGCCCTCAAGGTACAGCCGGGGGATAATATTCCCTCCGGTACCGCCGAATTTGCCGGACAGATTGCTTCTCTGCTCCGGAATGACGGCGAATCCTCAGAAACCATACTGCATCAGCGTCAGGAGAACGGAAAACGTCACGATGCCTGCGCCGCATTTCTCAGAAAGCCGGAAGCAATCGCAGCTCTCCGTACCCGTACCGGCGAGGAGATTGACAGCTTCTTCTCTGTCCGCTCCGCGTCGGATCACCGCGCACTGACCGAGCTTCTCATCAGCTACGATGTGCTTCTGACAAGATATGCCATGCTCTCCGCTATGCTGCACTACATCGGCGACGGCGGCAAATCCCGTGGATCCTACCTGATTACCAACGGTGAAATCCCCGAATCCGTGGAAACCGACACCGCTCACCGGGATCGGGTCCTGATCACATCCCTCTCAACGGACGGCGGCGTTTCCGCAGAATCCGGATTCATCCCCGCACGTCCCATCCCCAGTACCGACAACTGGTTTGAAACCGTCTACAACGCATACGGCAGCACTTCGCTGTACGACTGACTCACGAGGAGGATATTCCATGAAAACCAGCGTTTACCGGGTACAGTTCCCGGATCACAAATCCTATAAAACCTCCCTCAGCGTTCTCCGTGTCTCCCCGGACAGTGCGCCGAAGTATGTTCTGCAGCTCGTTCACGGCATTTCCGAAAAAAAAGAGCGGTATCTGCCGCTGATGGAGTACATGGCTTCCCATGGTGCCGAAGTGATTCTCCATGATCTTCCCGGTCACGGTGCGAGTGCATCTTCCGCCGCCGAACTGGGGGTCATGAACAATCCCGGATACGATTACAAGTATCTCCGGCTGGGAATTGACGGTGTGTTTGCCTCCCTTGCCTGCAGCGATATTACCGAAGACAGCGAAACCGGCGAGACGATTGTAAATGTACATGAGGAAAACCTCGAGTATTTTCCCGATATTCCCCGCTTCCTTCTGGGACATTCCATGGGATCTCTGATTGCCGGTCTCTACACCGCACGGCAGGGAGACACCCTGGACGGTCTGATTCTGTCCGGACTTCCCTTCCGGCATCGCTCCGCCTCCCTCGGGGTATTTCTGATGACACTTCTGGAATGCATCTGCGGAGAAGAATCCAAACCGAAATGGGTAAATCATCTGGCCTTTTCCGCATACAACCGTCAGTTCACGCCCGAACCGGAATCCGGCGGACAGTTTATGTGGCTGTCCTGCGATATCGGCAACCGTTACGAATTTCTCGCCGATCCTTTGTGCAATTACGACAAAGCCATCTGCACCTATACCAATCTCCTGCGCATGGTACGGGATTTCTACCGTCCTGCCATGTGGGATAAGCTGCCTCCCGACCTGCCCGTTCTTCTGATGGCAGGGGATGAGGATCCGGTGGCCGGCGGAGAAAAGCAGATTCTGAGCGGCCGTAAATTCCTCGTCGACATGGGGCTGAAGAATGTATCCGCCCTGATGTACAAGGGATTCCGCCACGAAATTCTCATGGACTGGTGCCGGGAGCAGGCATTTGCCGATGTTCTGCGTTTCTGCGAGGACAATCTGGATGCCGCGCTCGCCCGTCTGGAGCGGATCCGCGGGGAATACGAACCCCAGTTTTCACCGGATTCCCCGGAAGCGTAAGAATTTCTCCCGGCTGTATCCGCCGTCATTGTCAAAATACGTCACATCAAGATCCCACAGTTTCTCATCGGTGAGGGATTCGACTGCGGCATCTCCCGCCCGGTAAAACACCAGTACGGCACGGAGGGATTCTTCTTCCCCTTCAATCACCATGCGGGATGCTGTGTATTCCGTCCATCTGTCCTCCGCGAACCGGAGCGCATCACGTGTATAGGCGGTTATTCTCCCGATTACGGCAGGCTCATCGAGGATTTCCACTTCCGCATCGGGTGACTTCAGAAGGGCTTCTTCATCCGTCAGGCTCAGCTCAGGATGCAGCTCCCATACATACCATCCCACGGTGACGTGAAAATCCGCTCCCGCTTTCCCGGACACAAACGTGCGGGACGTATACGGATCCTTCGCCGGCCGGACAGCGGAGTGGGACACGGCTTCGGCAATGCCGTAGTTTGAAAACTGCGCGGCAATATATGGCTTCATAAACATCTCCAATCTGTTATTCTGTCTCAATTCTACCACAATCCGGCGGGAATTTCTGCAGAAAAAATCGCATTTCCGTCAATTCCGCCGGGAAAGGAGCATATGATCTGGCTTCTCCGACTCCTCCAATGCACATGGGGACTTCCCCAGACCCTGGTTGGGCTTGTGTTCTTTCTGGTTTACCGCAAATCACCCCACGAAAAGGTTGGATCCGTCATCGGCACCAGATGGCCCCGGAACGACGGCGTTTCGCTGGGACTGTTCATCTTCTACCCGGTGAATTCCGAATCCATGCGCTCCCACGAATTCGGGCACACGATCCAGTCATTGATTCTCGGCCCCCTGTATCTGCTCGCAGTGGGGGTTCCCTCCTTCACATGGTGCAATCACCCTGCCTGTCAGCGGTACCGGCGTGAAAAGCACGTGCCCTATTCCGCCCTGTACTGTGAAAAATGGGCGGATGTGCTGGGAAGAAAATTTCTGTAAACGAAAACGGGATTGTCAGTCTCACGACCGGCAGTCCCGTTGTTTTTGTTACATGGTTTCCGCGATGCGCCGTGCCACATGGACACCGCTGGCGGATGCGTGGGACAGGGAGTGGGTGATGCCGCTGCCGTCCCCGATGATGTACAGCCCCTTCAGGCAGGATTCCAGATTCTCGTCGATGTCAACTTCCATGTTGTAGAACTTGACTTCCACGCCGTAAAGGAGGGTATCGTCGTTTGCCGTGCCGGGAGCCACCTTGTCCAGGGCGTAGATCATCTCAATGATGCCGTCCAGAATCCGCTTGGGCAGAACCAGACTCAGATCCCCGGGAGTCGCCTTCAGGGTAGGGGTGATGAACGCTTCCTCGATGCGGCCGGGAGTGGATCTCTGACCGCGGATCAGGTCGCCGAACCGCTGCACGATGACGCCGCC
>JAFQWY010000328.1 GCA_017407225.1 Clostridia bacterium
ATTGAGATCAATTATAACGGTAAGAAGCTGACGGCGGAAGTGTCCGGTCACGTCGGCGATAATATTGCGCGGTGTATTGCCATGTCTTCCACCGACGGTCTGGTGCGCGGTACGGAAGCTGTCAATACCGGAAAGTGCATCAGCGTGCCTGTCGGCCCTGAGACGCTCGGCAGAATTTTCAACGTGCTGGGTGAACCCGTGGATGAAAAGCCCGCTCCGGAAAAGGCCGAAAGATGGGAAATCCACAGACCCGCACCGTCCTATGACGAGCAGTCCGTGGAAACCGAAATTTTGGAAACCGGCATCAAGGTCATAGACCTGATCTGCCCCTATACCAAAGGCGGTAAGATCGGTCTGTTCGGCGGTGCAGGCGTCGGCAAGACAGTACTCATCATGGAGCTCATCAACAACGTGGCGAAGCAGCACGGCGGTATCTCCGTGTTCACCGGCGTCGGCGAGAGAACCCGTGAGGGCAATGACCTTTACAACGAAATGAAGGAATCCGGCGTTCTGAGCAAGACCGCACTGGTGTACGGTCAGATGAACGAACCGCCGGGAGCAAGAATGAGAGTGGGTCTGTCCGGTCTGACCATGGCGGAATACTTCCGTGACCGGGAAAATCAGGACGTGCTCCTCTTCATCGACAATATCTTCCGATTCACACAGGCAGGCTCCGAAGTGTCCGCGCTTCTGGGACGCATGCCGTCCGCGGTAGGCTACCAGCCCACGCTGGCTACCGACATGGGTGCCCTGCAGGAGAGAATTACCTCCACCAGACGCGGCTCCATCACCTCCGTGCAGGCCGTTTACGTTCCCGCCGACGACTATACCGACCCGGCGCCTGCAACGACCTTCGCACACCTGGATGCAACCACCGCACTGTCCCGCGCCATCGCATCCCAGGGTATCTACCCCGCAGTTGACCCGCTGGAATCCACCTCCCGTATCCTGTCCCCCGAAGTGGTGGGCGAGGAACACTACCGGGTGGCAAGAGAAGTGCAGCGGATTCTCCAGAGATATAAGGAACTGCAGGATATCATCGCCATCATGGGTATCGACGAGCTGTCCGAAGAAGACCGCGCCACCGTATCCCGTGCCAGAAAGATCCAGCGCTTCCTGTCCCAGCCCCTCCATGTTGCCGCAACCTTCAACGGCATCGAGGGCAAGTACGTTCCCCTCAAGGAAACCATCCGCGGCTTCCGCGAGCTGATCGAAGGACGGTGCGACGACCTGCCCGAAAGCGCGTTCCTGTATGCCGGCACGATCGAAGATGTACGTGAAAAAGCCGGACGTGCGTGATGGGCATTGAGGAGAACTTATGAAACCTTTCAAACTGCAGATTGCGGCACCCGACGGTCTGAGATACGACGGTGATGCCTGCCAGCTTTCGGTGAGAGGCATCGACGGTGAGCTTGCTGTGCTGGCGGGACATGTGCCCTTCGTCACCGCTGTCCGTGACTGCGAGTGCCGGGTGTATACCACGGAGGACGGCAAAGACATCCGCCGGGCGCACACCACCGGAGGAATGCTTCTGGTGTCCAAAGAGTGCGTACGGCTGCTGTCGTCGGATTTCACGTGGCTTGATGAATAAAACAAAGAACGGCTCGATTCACCGGGAGTGATCCCACGGAACCGAACCGTTTTTTTATTGCTTTCTCTGACGCCGGAACAGCAGTGCGGCAAGGAGGAACAGGAGAATTCCGTAAATGCACACCACGGTGAGACTGAGCAGAATCCCCTCTGATGCGAGAGCGGCACCTGAGCGCGCCAGCCTGACGGCATGATAGAAGGGAAGTACACGGCATACATCCAGCCATACGCCGCCCATGAGGTCCACATCCATCCAGATGCCGCCGAGAAGAGAGGCAGCCGAGATCACAGCTGAGGAGATCCCCGGTGCCGCGCGTTCTGACAGTACAGCACCGAACAGGAGCCCCATGGAGATGAACAGGAGAAGGGAGGGCAGGGACAGCAGAACAGAGAGAAGTATCCCGGTAAAGTGGATGGATTCGCCCGTGAACAGCCCGATGACGATGCCGGTGAGGAAGGTGATGAGCCCCTGAAGAATACCCAGAACTGCCGCCGGAAGAAGATATCCCATGAGGAAATCCGCGGATGTCATGGGGGAGAGGTACAGGCGGATCAGAAAGGCTTCACTGCGGTCTTTCGCCAGAAGCTGTGCGCTGAACAGCATGAGAAAGGTCATGCCGAACACCCATACAGCGGGGACGAGGGAGGGAAGAGTAAAGACAGTCATGGCTGCTTCTTCCGGGATGGACTGATTCACCAGCGTCATGACAAGAAGCATCACAATGGGGAAGCCCAGGGCGAAGATGTATGACAGCGGATCGCGGAGCAGCTCCAGGGTCACCCGGCGGGCGAAGATGAGAGTCCGTTTCATTGTGCACCGCCTTTCTTTGCCAGCGAGACGAAAATATCCTCGAGGGATACCATCCCGGTCAGAGAACGCAGCTGATCCAGTGTGCCGGATGCCAGCAGTCTGCCGCGGTCCATGACGGCGATGCTGTCGGACAGTGTTTCCGCTTCCTCCATGTAGTGGGTGGTCAGCAGGATGGTCATGGACTGCCGGAGATTTTCTACCAGATCCCACAGTTCACGGCGCGCCAGAACGTCCAGGCCCAGCGTGGGCTCATCCAGAAACAGCACTTTCGGACGGTGGATGATCCCCATTCCGATGGAAAGACGGCGTCTCAGACCTCCTGACAGGTGCTTCGAATACTTTTTCCGGTGATCGGTCAGGGACAGGGATTCCATGATTTCCTCAGCGGCATCTGCGGGATGCTCCATGCCGTAGAGGGCGGCGGTCATATATAGATTTTCGGCGACAGTCAGGTTGGGAGCGGTGGAGGTTTCCTGCGGGGACAGTCCGATGCAGGATTCTGCATCAGAGGATCCGATGGGATGTCCGCAGATCTCCCCGGTACCGGAGTCGGGTGCGAGAAGTCCGGTCAGCATCCGGATGGCGGTGGTTTTTCCGGCACCGTTGACGCCCAGCAGGGAAAACACCGTATTTCCGGGCACCTCAAAGCTCAGGTGATCCACCGCGGTCACGCCGCCGAAGGATTTTGTCAGATTATCGGCGCGAAGTCCGGTCATGATTCTTCCTCCGGGATTTCATCGGGGGCGTCGAATACCCGGAACATTTCCGGTGTAACCTTCATCATGGCAATGCCCCGGTCAACGTCGCCGAGAATCATCAGCATATCCCCCGGTTCCAGTCCGAATACCTCACGGCATTTCTTGGGGATCACGATCTGACCGCGCTCGCCCATCTTCACGGCGCCGAAGGCGTACTTGCCCGTGGGGGTACAGTGACCGGGAATATTGTCTGTGAGGGAATCGAGGGACACGCCGAACACACCGGCAATGGCTGAGGCAAGACTCAGATCGGGCTGACTGTCGCCGGCTTCCCATTTTGCAACGGTCTGACGGGACACACCCAGCTTTTCCGCGAGGGTTTCCTGGGAATACCCCCGTGATTTCCGCAGTTTCTGCAGTTTTTCAGAGAACATAAGCACCTCCGGGTTGTTTTTCTGCCATTATTCTATCACAAAATTCCTGCGGTTTCTATATACGAAACAAGACAATTCATGTTAAAATTCGTGGCAATGAAAAACACCGCAGGACAGTTCCTACGGTGTCGCGGAATATGACTTTGACGAATCAATAATTCTCTTCGTGTACTTCGAAGTATGCCTGGGGATGGGCGCAGGTGGGACATACAACGGGAGCTTCGGTGCCGACGATGATGTGACCGCAGTTGCGGCATTCCCATACCTTTACTTCGCTCTTTGCGAATACCTGAGCGGTTTCCACGTTCTTCAGCAGAGCGCGGTAGCGTTCTTCGTGATGCTTTTCGATGGCGGCAACCAGACGGAACTTTCTTGCAAGATCGGTGAAGCCTTCTTCTTCCGCGGTCTTTGCGAATTCTGCATACATATCGGTCCATTCGTAGTTTTCGCCGTCAGCGGCATCACTGAGGTTCTCCGCAGTGTCGCCGATGCCGTTCAGCTCCTTGAACCACAGCTTTGCGTGTTCCTTTTCGTTTTCGGCGGTCTTGAGGAACAGCGCCGCGATCTGCTCGTAGCCTTCCTTCTTCGCCTTGGATGCGAAATAGGTGTACTTGTTGCGGGCTTCGGATTCACCGGAAAAAGCTGCTCTCAGATTCTTCTCGGTCTGGGTGCCTGCGTACTTAGTGGTCTTTTCTGCCATGATTTCAGTCTCCTTTATTGAATGAATTTATTCTTTACGGGCAAAGTGAAACACAGCGAGGAGCAGAGTCGTGCTGACTGCCCAGAGAACGCCGAACAGTCCGATTTCCACCGATCCGTCCGTGTGAGGCAGACCGAAGCGGTTGTGCAGCTGCAGAGCGAATACGCACCGGATGAGAAAGTACAGCGCGCCGCCCATGGCGAGAACGTGCAGGGTGAGGAAAAACTGCGCCGCACGCTTCTCCTGCAGGATGAATCCGCCGAGGAGCAGCTCCAGTACGAGAACGATCGCCGAACCGCACACAAACAGGGGCAGAACTTCCGCTTCCATGGTCATTCCTCCGTTGTTTCACTGATATCAGTATTATACCACGGAATCCGGTTTTATGCAATATGCATTTCCCGATTCGGCAAGAAATCCCGGCTGGTGCAGAAAAGTCACTGCAGTCATCCGGGACTTTGTTTCGTTATGCCTTCGCGCCGATCTGGCGGAATTTGGTGTAGCGGGTAGCCAGAAGTCTGGGAGTGGAAACGGCGCTCAGCCGCTTCAGCTCCAGGGTGATTTTCTTTTTCAGAATCACCGCGATTTCCTCGGGAGTGCGGTAGGTTTCGGGAATCACTTCGTCGGCGATGCCCATTTTGTGCAGATCGTCGGCGGTAAGACGGAGAACCTCGGCCGCTTCCTTTGCCTTGCCGGAGTCCTTCCAGAGAATGGAGGCGCATCCTTCGGGGGAGATGACGGAGTATACGGCGTTTTCCAGCATCAGCATCCGGTCGCAGACACTGAGGGCAAGCGCACCGCCGGATCCGCCTTCGCCGCAGACCACGGTGATGATCGGAACCTTGAGGGCGCACATTTCCCACAGATTTTCCGCGATGGCCTGACCCTGCCCCCGTTCTTCGGCCGTGATGCCGCAGTAGGCGCCGGGGCTTCCCACAAAGCAGATGATGGGTCTGCCGAACTTTTCCGCCTGACGCATGAGACGGAGCGCTTTCCGGTATCCTTCGGGGGAGGGACAGCCGAAATTCCGCTTGATTCTCTCTTCAAGGGAGTCGCCGCGCTTCATGGTGATGCAGGTGACGGGCATACCGGAAAGGAATCCCACACCGCCCACGATGGCACCGTCGTCGCCGAAGGCACGGTCGCCGTGAAGCTCGGTGAAGTTTTCGATGATGTGATCAATATAGAAGCTGCCCATCTGACGGTCTGCCGCACGGGCAAGCATGACTTTTTCGTAAGCGTTCATTCTCAGACCCTCCGTGTGTGTGCCGCAAGCAGATTTGCGATGGTTTTCGATGCTTCTTTCCGGGGAATCAGCAGATCCACAAAGCCGTGTTCCAGCTGGAATTCCGCGGTCTGGAAGCCTTCGGGAAGCTTCTGACCGGTGGTCTGCTCGATGACGCGCTGACCGGCAAATCCGATGAGGGCGCCGGGTTCCGCCGCGATCACGTCACCTTCCATGGCAAAGGACGCGGTCACACCGCCGGTGGTAGGATCGGTGAGCACTGCCAGATAGAAGAGCCCTGCGTTGCTGTGCCAGCGGATTGCGGCACTGACCTTGGCCATCTGCATCAGGGAGAGAACGCCTTCCTGCATTCTCGCGCCGCCGGAGCAGATGAATCCCACAACGGGAAGCTTGTTTTCGGTGGCGTATTCAAAAATTCTGGTGATTTTTTCGCCCACAACGGTACCCATGCTGGCCATCATGAAGGCGGACTCCATGACGAAAATGCAGCAGGGATGACCGCCCACGGACGCGGTACCGGTGATGACAGCATCGTTTTCACCGGAAGAAGACTTGGATTTTGCCAGCTTGTCGGCGTATTCCGGGAACCGCAGAATGTCTTCGCTGACCATGGCGGCATCGTGTTCCTCAAAGGAGTTTCTGTCGCACACATCGGCGATCCGTTCTCTGGCGCTCATGCGGAAGTAGCCGCCGCAGGCCTGACAGATCTGATGGTTGACAGCCAGAACGCTGTTCAGGGTTTCGGCACCGCAGCGCTTGCATTTTGACATGGTATTAGCCATTGGATTCGTCTCCTTTTTCACTCAGTACGAAGGAAAATTCAGCGGATACGGCGATCTCCCCGTTGACTCTGCCCACGCCCCTGGCAAAATAGAAGGGGTGGCGGGAGCGGGTGATTTCGCATTCGGTTTCCATGGTGTCGCCGGGATGCACGGGCTTCTTGAACCGCACCTTGTCCAGACCGGAGAAGAAGGTGAGCGTGCCTTCCTTCATCATATCGGTGAGACAGCAGCAGGCGGACTGCGCCAGCATTTCGCAGAGAATCACGCCGGGAACGATGGGATGACCGGGGAAGTGCCCGTCAAGGAACCATTCGTCGCCGCGGATGTGGATTTTGCCAAGGGATTTGCCGTCCACCAGCTCCGCTTCGTCAATGAGAAGCATGGAGTCCCGGTGGGGCAGGAGTTTTTCCAGTTCTTTCTTGTTCATCCGATACCTCCGCTCAGCCGTTCCACTTTCTCAGGGCGATGCAGCCGTTGTGACCGCCGAAGCCGAGGGAGGTGGACAGTGCAAGGGTGGGATCCGCCTGAACCGCAGTATTGGGAGTGATGTCAAGATCACATTCCTCGTCGGGAGTCTCGTAGTGGATGGTGGGAGGAATGGTACCGGTCTGCAGGGCAATCACGGATGCAATCGCTTCCGCCGCACCTGCCGCACCAAGCATATGACCGGTCATGGACTTGGTGGAGCTTACATGAACCTTCGCGGCGTCGTCGCCGAATGCCAGCTTGATGGCGTTGGTTTCGGTTTTGTCGTTCATGGGAGTGGATGTGCCGTGGGCGTTGATGTAAACCACGTCGTCGGAGGTGTATCCTGCTTCCTTCATGGCGAGGGAAATGGCACGTCCGGATGCGGATGCCTCGGGATCGGGTGCGGTGATGTGATGGGCGTCACAGGTGGAGCCGTAGCCGACGATTTCCGCAAGAATGACGGCTCCTCTCGCCTGAGCGTGTTCCAGGGATTCGATGACCAGTGCCCCTGCGCCTTCGCCCATAACGAAGCCGGAACGGTTCTTGTCGAAGGGGATGGATGCCTTCATGGGATCGGTTTCGGTGGTCAGCGCGGTCATGTTGGAGAAGCCTGCCACTGCAAGAGGATGGATGGACGCTTCCGCACCGCCGGTGATTGCCGCAGTGCAGTAGCCGTGCCTGACGGCGCGGTATGCTTCGCCGATGGCGTTGGTACCGGTTGCGCAGGCGGTTACGATGGAGAGGCAGGGGCCTTTCGCACCGTAGCGGATGGCGATGGTGCCCGCCGCGATGTTGGAGATCATCTTGGGAACGAAGTGGGGGGATACTCTGCCGGGACCGCGGTTCAGCATGGTGTCGTGTTCTTCCACGAAGGTATTGAAGCCGCCGATGCCGGAGCCGAAGTAAACGCCCAGCTCAAAGGGATCGATGTTTCCGGTGATGCCGCTCATTTCCACTGCCTGAGCTGCCGCACCGATGGCAAACTGAGTGTAAAGGTCGTTCTTCTTTACGTCAATTTTTGCCATGTACTGAAGGGGATCGAAATCGGTCACCATGCCGGCAACCTTGACCTTCAGATCGGATGTATCAAAACGGGTGATTGTATCGATACCGCACTTGCCGGAAAGGAGGGCGGTGCGGAAGCTTTCAAGATCAGAGCCGATGGGGGACACGATGCCCATGCCGGTGATAACGACTCGGTTTTCCATCTGGTTGTACTCCTTATAGGGAAATTTTGGAAAAGTGTGCGGACTGTACGTCATCGGACTGCCCATACAGCCCGCACCGTATTATCTATTATCTATTCAATCTTATCTATTCTCTTAGGCGTCAGCCGCTACATGGCAAGTCCGCCGTCGATGCGGATGACTTCGCCTGTGATGTAGGCTGCTGCGGGGGATGCGAGGTATGCGGCAAGACCCGCGATTTCTTCGGGGGATGCCATTCTTCCCATGGGGATCTGTGCCATGAGAGGGGAGTCGGTGAGATCCTTGGTCATGTCGGTGGCTACGAAGCCGGGAGCGATGGCGTTTACGGTGATTCCCCGGGATGCCAGTTCCTTTGCGGCAGATTTGGTCATGCCGATGACGCCCGCCTTGGATGCGGAGTAGTTGACCTGTCCTGCGTTGCCCATGATGCCGGCTACGGAGGCGATATTGATGATGCGGCCGCTCTTTTTGCGGATCATCTGCCGGGAAACGTGGCGGAGCAGATTGAAGGTGCCCTTGAGATTGGTGTCGATGACGGCGTCGAACTGGGCTTCGGTCATCTGGGGCATGAGCCCGTCCTTTGTGATGCCCGCGTTGTTCACGAGAATGTCGATGGCGCCGAACTCGGATACAACGGATTTGACGAGAGCTTCGGTTGCGGCGAAGTCACCTACATTGCAGTTGTAAGTGACAGCCTTTCCGCCCAGCTTTTCCACTTCCGCCTTCACTTCTTCGGCGAGAGGGGTGTCGTTGCCGCCGTAGTAAACTACAGCGATGTTTGCGCCCAGGGAAGCCAGCTCCAGGGCAATGGCACGTCCGATGCCGCGGGAGGATCCGGTAATCAGTGCGGTTTTTCCGCTTAACATATCGGCTGCAAATGTGCTCATGTCATTCCCCTTTCACGCCTGCCACAGCTGCGGCGAGAGTTTCGGCGTCCTGTACGGGGAACACCTTCACGGATTTGTCGATCTTCTTGATGAGGCTGCACAGAGTCTTGCCGGCACCGCATTCGATGAAGGTATCCACTCCGTCTGCGATCATGGCTTCCACGATGGTCTGCCAGCGTACGGGGGACTGGATCTGTGCGGCGAGGGTGGTACGGATGTCATCCCCGTATACATTGCCGGTCAGGTTTGCGTAAACGGGCATGGAGGGCGCGTTCATGGAAACACCGTCGAGGAAGGCGGCAAAGCCTTCGGATGCGGATGCCATGTAGGGGGTGTGGAAGGCGCCGCTGACGGGGAGGTCGATGAGGGTGGCACCGGATGCTTCTTTGAATGCCGCCACACCGGACTTCACGCCGGAGATAACGGTCTGTGCGGGGGAGTTGTAGTTTGCGGGGTAAACGCCGTTGATGGAGGCGCAGATTTCTTCGATTTTTGCGGGATCCAGCTTCATGACTGCTGCCATGGCAGGTTCCTCGGGCATTGCGTGAGCGGCCTTGTCCATCAGTTCCGCGCGCTTCATGACGATTTTCAGCCCGTCGATGGGGGTGTACACGCCTGCGCAGGAGAGAGCAGCCAGCTCGCCGAGGGAGAATCCGGCACAGAGTTCGGGTCTGATGCCGTTTTCCTGCAGGGCAAGCATAGCGGCAACGGATGCCAGATACAGGCAGGGCTGGGTGTTGACGGTCTGCTTCAGCTCTTCCGCGGTGCCGGTGAAGGACTGTGCCATGGTACCGGGGCGGATTTCTTCGGCTGCGTCGTAGAGAGCGCGGACAGCAGGCACGGAATCATAGAAGGACTTGCCCATTCCGCTGAACTGTGCGCCCTGACCGGAAAATACAAATGCGATTTTTCCCATGTTGATTACCTTTTATTTAACATAAACGGAGGCGTTTTTCAGAATCTGTTCCGCTTCCGTGCAGATTTCGTGAATGATTTCGGCGGCGGACTGCTCTTTTTTGATCATGCCGGAGATCTGACCGGCCAGATAGCAGCCTTCGCTTTCGTTTCCGTCGACGGCGGCCTTGCGGAGGGATCCGACTCCCAGCGCTTCCAGATCGCTGTCGGAGATGTCGGTGTATTCGGCCTTGGCATACCTGCGGGAGTAGGGAGTCTTGAGACTGCGGACAGCGTGGCCGAGGCGGCGTCCGGTTACGATGGTGGAGGTATCGGTTGCCTTGAGGACAAGGGCTTTGTAGTGGGGATGAACGGAGCATTCGTTGGCAGCGATGAAACGGGTACCGATCTGAACGCCCACAGCACCCAGCATGAGGGAAGCGGCAAGACCGCGTCCGTCGGCGATACCGCCCGCTGCGATGACGGGGATGGAAACAGCGTCAGCAACCTGGGGGACGAGTGGCATGGTAGCGGCTTCGCCGATGTGTCCGCCGGATTCGCCTCCTTCGGCAATCACAGCGCAGGCACCGCACCGCTCCATCATTTTTGCGAGAGCTGCGGATGCAACCACGGGAATGACGCGGCATCCGGCTTCCAGCCACAGGGGCATGTATTCAGCGGGATTTCCGGCACCGGTGGTTACGACTTCGACTTTTTCTTCGGCGATAACCCGGGCAACATCCGGTGCGGCGGGGCTCATGAGCATGACGTTCACGCCGATGGGCCCCGAAGTCTTTGCCCGGGCGATATGAATCTGCCCGCGGAGCCAGTCCGCACCGCTGTTTGCGGAAATGATGCCCAGCCCGCCCGCTTCCGATACTGCGGCGGCTAAGGTGCCGTCGGAGATGTGGGCCATACCGCCCTGAAAGACGGGATATTCGATGCCCACAAGGTCGCAGAGCGGGGTGCGGATCATGCCTGAGCCTCCTCGATCTTGGCGATCAGCTCACCGACGGTGGTACCGATCTGACCGGCTTCCAGAGATACGCCGAATTCGTCTTCGATGTCCATGAGGATTTCAACGGTGGTGAGGGAGTCGATGCCCAGATCAGCGAACTTGGTTTCGGGGGTGATGGTGTCTGCTTCTTCACCGGAGTGGTCTGCGATAATTTCCTTGAGCTTTTCGAGAATCATTGTTGTAGTCTCCTTTGTTTTTTTGGATTTTTTGTTTTTTTATTTAAATGGGGTATTGCTTGCTGAATAAGGTGGAAAATGCCGGCGCATTTTCGATTATTTTTTGTCCGCCGCCGGACAGGCGCTTAAGAGGATCGGTCGCGATCCTCTTAAGGATCTCCGCGACTCAAGAACCTGCGGTTCTTAAGGATCTCCCTTTGGTCGTGTTCGTGCGGCTGATTGCGTTTGCGAGTGCTCGGTTCTGTTACGCGTCACTGAGAATCCCGGCTAAGCTTCAGCCCTGCCGGCGGCGGGACGGAATTGTTTCGGGCACTGACAGCGGGATATGCGGGTTTTGTATTATTTCTTATTTATTCTTTCTTTCTTCTTTATTCTATTAAGCGCGGTCGGCCGGAGTTTTACCACCGGATCACACAACCCGCGCTGCTCAGTCCGCCGCCGAATGCTGTCATGGCGATGAGGCTGTCGCGCTTCAGTTTACCGGCGCGGTTTGCTTCGTCGAGGGCGATCGGCACGCTGGCTGCTGCGGTGTTGCCTGTGGTTTCGATGTTGACGGTGAACTTGTCCATGGGAAGTCCCAGCTTGCGGGCTGCCATGGAGATGATGCGGATGTTTGCCTGATGGGGTACGATGTGGTCGATATCCGTCACGTCCGCGCCGATCTTTCCGCACATGGAACGGATGTGTCCGGTCAGGGCGTTTACGGCAAACTTGAAGGTTTCCTGACCTTCCATGAACACAACCGGCTTGTCCGCATCGGATGTGTCGGCGAAGATGGAAGTGCCGGCGTATGCGGGGATTTTGATGACGTTTTCTCCGCCCATGGTCACAAGTTCGGAGCAGAGATAGCGGTTTTCCCCGCACTGTCCCAGAACGGCCGCGCCCGCTCCGTCGCCGAAGATGACGCAGGTGCTTCGATCGGTCCAGTCGATGATTTTGCTGATCCGCTCCGCGCCGATGACGATGGCGTTGCGGATGCCGCCCTTTGCGAAGAATCCGGCAGCGGTGTCAAGGGCAAAGAGGAAGCCGCTGCAGGCAGAGTTGATGTCGAATGCGGGGCAGTTTGCGCCCAGTCTTGCCTGAACCGTACCGGCAACGGTGGGACAGACACGGTCGGGAGTGATGGTGCCGCAGATGATCAGATCAATATCCGCCGCCGTCAGTCCGCTCATTTCCAGAGCCTTCACTGCCGCGCTGTATGCCAGATCCGCAGTGGTTTCCTCCACGGCGATATGCCGCTGACGGACGCCTACGCGTGTCATGATCCATTCATCGTTGGTCTCCACGATGTTCGAGAGATCGTCGTTTGTGAGAATTTTTTCCGGAAGAGCGCTGCCCGTTCCGAGAATCCGAAATCCCATGGGGACCTCCTTGATGTCGTTTTATTGAGGGGAGTCATCATGCTGTAATAGTTTGATATTAAAATCAAATCCCGTTCAAAAAAGGTGGAGTACACCCATGCGAACAGTAAATATTAAGCAACAATAATATGATGAAACAATAATACCATAATAAACAAGGAATGTCAATGAACAGTTTCACTGAAAAATGTTAACAGTTTTGTGCATTTCTCAGCGTTGTTGACTTGTCAATTGTCAGATCGGACAAAAAAGCGCGAAAAAAGCCCGGTTTCCGCCTGGATGAGGGGAGATCGGGCCGGGAGATTTACTTTTTCAGTTCCGCCTGCAGTTCGCGGATATAGGCTTCCATACCGATTTCGTCGGCGCGTCCGGTGCGGTTCTTCACGGCGGATTTCACGTCGGCGAGGGTGACGGCGGCGGCATCCTCGTTTTCGGCATACAGGGAGGGGAACAGACCGCCCTTGTATTCAAAGAGGTACTGACTGCCGCATTCGGCGTACATGCCGTGGGCTTCCAGATAATCATCGGTGAGGAACATCAGATAGGTCTTGCCCGCTTCCACGGGGAGGGCGTTGTGGTTGGATGCGATGATCCAGTCGTTTTCGCCGTATTCGCCGGTGAGGTACAGCTCTGCTCCGGTTTCCGCCATGAGGGTCTGGGCATCGCGGGCGGGCATAATGCCTTCGTTGCACTGGACAAGGAGGATATCGCCCTTCTGGACGGTGTCGGTGGTGTCGAGGAATTCCTTGACGACCTTCACTTCATACTTGAAATCCCCGCTCAGCTCCTCAAGAGCGCCGTATTTCACGTTCACGACTTCAACGGCGGCGATGTGGGAGGAAACTTCGGCGATGATATCCACGGTATAATCAATGGAAGTGAAGCTCAGGGAATCTTCCCGGGAGAAGCCGAACCGGGCAACGATATTCCGCTCCGGGACTTCTTCTGTGCAGGAGGTGAGAAGCAGGATGGCGGATAATAAGGTAAGAATTATTTTTTTCATGGAATCTCAGTCTTTCTTGTTGGTTTGCATACAGTATACCACAGAACGGCGGCAAATGCAAGATGATTCCGCTTCTTGACAAAAACGCCGGATCATGCTATACTAATCTTGGATTTTTACAGGCATCTCAGGATCGGTCAATAAATTGTTTCTGTCCGTCATTGCACGGCGGGGAAGCCTGTGATATAATATTTGTAACTATATTTTTTATCATACAACGGAGGACTACCCAAATGAAAGCAAGAGAATTCTGGTTTGTTGTCGGCAGCCAGCACCTGTACGGACCCGAAGTGCTGGAAACCGTCGCCGCACGCGCACAGGAAATGGCGGATGCCATCAACGCAAGCGATCTGATCCCCTATAAGTTCATCTACAAGGCAACCGTCAAGACCAGCGAAGAAATCACAAAGATGGCGAAGGAAGCCAACTATGATGACAACTGCTGCGGTATCGTGACCTGGTGCCACACCTTCAGCCCCTCCAAGATGTGGATAGGCGGTCTGGAAATTCTCCAGAAGCCCCGCTGCCACTTTGCAACCCAGTACAACCGCGAAATCCCCAACGATGAAATCGACATGGATTTCATGAACCTGAATCAGGCGGCTCACGGCGACAGAGAACACGGCTTCATCGGCGCGCGTCTGGGTAAGGCTGTGAAGGTTATCATGGGCTACTGGAAGGACGAAGCTCCCCTCCGCGAACTCGGTCTGTGGATGAGAGCCGCTGCCGCAGTGGACGAAAGCCGCAATCTGAAGGTATGCCGTTTCGGCGACAATATGAGAAATGTTGCGGTTACCGAAGGCGACAAGGTGGAAGCACAGCGCGTTCTCGGCTGGGAAGTAAACACCTGGGCGGTCGGCGATCTGGTAAAGGAAATGAACGCGGTAACCGAAGAGGAAATCGACGCGCTCATGGCGGAATACGCGGAAAAGTATACCATGAATACCGACAAGCTCGACCATGTACGGTATCAGGCAAGAGAAGAAATCGCCATCAAGCGGCATCTGGATTCCGTCGGATGCAAGGCGTACACCAATACCTTTGAAGATCTCTACGGCATGGAACAGCTTCCGGGCCTCGCATCCCAGAGACTGATGGAACAGGGCTACGGCTACGGCGGTGAAGGCGACTGGAAGGTTGCTGCCATGACACGCATCATCAAGGTGATGTGCGAAGGCATGGGCGGCGGCTCCGCGTTCATGGAAGACTACACCTACCACCTCACCGAAGGTCAGGAATACTCCCTCGGCGCACATATGCTGGAAGTCTGCCCCACTCTGGCGGCTGACAAGCCCAGAATTGAAACCCACCATCTGGGAATCGGCATGAACGACAAGGATCCCGCACGTCTGGTATTCGAAGGCAAAAAGGGCAAGGGTACCGTATGCTCCCTGGTTGACATGGGCGGCAGAATGAGACTGATCGTTCAGGACATCGAAGCGGTGGAACCCATTATGGAAATGCCCAATCTGCCCGTTGCAAGAGTCATGTGGAGAGCATACCCCGATCTCTGCACCGGCGCAAAGCTGTGGATTCTGGCAGGCGGCGCACACCACACCGTTCTCAGCTACGACGCAACCGCGGAAATGCTGGAAGACTGGGCTGAAATGATGGGCATCGAATACATCCACATCGGCAAGGAAACCACCGTGGAATCTCTCAAGAACAAGCTGATCTGGAACGATCTGGCTTGGAAGCTGAGATAAAACAGCGCCTTCGGCTAAGAGAATAGATAAGATTGAATAGATAATAGATAATAGATAATAAGCTGAATCGTACGTCAGTTTATCACGGTGCGTGCGGTTCGGATTCTCCGGTAAAGAAGAAAGAATAAATAATAAAGCACCACAGGAGAACCACATGAACTTCAACAAAACTTCTCTGGGCATCGAGCTTGGTTCCACCAGAATCAAGGGCGTGCTCATCGACGAATCCCATAACGTCATCGCGGAAGGCGGATTCGGCTGGGAAAATCAGCTGGTAAACGGCATCTGGACCTACTCCCTTGACGCCGTTCACGAAGGAATCCGCGCCTGCTACAAGGCTCTTGCAGAGGATGTGCAGGCAAAATTCGGTCAGCCCCTGACTACGGTCGGTTCCATCGGCATCTCCGGCATGATGCACGGATATCTGCCCTTTGACGCCGACGGCAATCTGCTGACTCCCTTCCGCACATGGCGCAACACCATCACCGGCGAGGCTGCAGCACTTCTCTCCGAAAAATTCGGCTTCAATATCCCCCAGAGATGGAGCATCGCACATCTGGGTCAGGCTATGCTCAACGGTGAAGACCATCTGCCCCGGCTGGCACACTTCACCACCATCGCGGGCTACCTCCACACCAGACTGACCGGCGAGAAGGTGCTCGGCATCGGGGAGGCATCCGGTATGTTCCCCGTGGACTCCGAGGCTCTGGATTACGACAGCCGCATGATTGATCTTTTCGACGATTTCATCAAGGAAAAGGGCTATGACTGGACCATCCGCGGCGTGCTTCCCAAGGTAAAATGCGCGGGCGAATGGGCGGGAGTTCTCACCGAAGAGGGCGCGGCATTCCTGGATCCCGCCGGAAACCTCAGGCCCGGTATTCCCTTCGCACCTCCGGAAGGCGACGCAGGCACCGGCATGACCGCAACCAATTCCGTGAAGGTCTACACCGGCAACGTGTCCGCAGGCACCTCCGATTTCGCCATGATCGTGGTGGATCATATGCCCGGCGTACACCGCGAGCTTGACATGGTCACCACTCCCGCGGGTCTTCCCGTTGCCATGGTGCACTGCAACAACTGCACCTCCGACATCAACGCATGGGCGGGTCTGTTCCGTGACTTTGCAAACCGTGCGGGTGTTCCGCTGACCGACGATGCGCTCTACAGCCTGCTGTTCTCCGTTGCTCTGGAAGGGGATAAGGACTGCGGCGGCCTGCTGTCCTACAACTACTTCTCCGGCGAGGGCGTGACCGATGTGGATGAGGGACGTCCCGTATTCCTCCGTCAGCCCGACGCAAAGATCACCCTGCCCAACTTCATGAGAACCCATCTGCTCTCCGCACTGGCGACTCTGAAGATCGGGCTGGATCTGCTGACCGACAAGGAAAACATCCGCATCGACAAGCTGTACGGTCACGGCGGTTTCTTCAAGACTGCCGAAGCCGGTCAGAGAATGCTGTCCGCAGCGGTGGGCGCGCCCGTATCCGTGATGCAGACTGCCAACAACGGCGGTCCCTACGGCATGGCGCTTCTGGCGGCGTACTGCCTGAACAAAAAGGACGGACAGACTCTGGAAGACTATCTGGAAGACGAAGTCTTTGCCGGTGTTAAGTCCGTGACCCTCATGGCGGACGACAGAGACATCGCGGGCTTTGACAGTTTACTCGAGAGATACAAAAACGCGTTCCCGGTGGAAAAAGCCGCGATCGAATTCTTCCATTGAGACGGAAAGCGACCGTCATACAGTATGAAAATCGGCTGTATGAGGTATGAAAACTGACCCTCATACAGTATGAAAATCGGCCCCTAACCAATATAATATAACTACTTAATTTAACCACATAATCTGAACCATGCGTGCGTGCGTGAAATCAGATAACACATTGGGCGCGGGTCTGAGGATCTGCGCCTTCTGTTCCGGAGGAAACTATGATTCAGGAAAAATATCAGGAAATACTCGACCGGTTTGTACGGGACGGTCACTGTGCGGGATGCGCTGTGCTCCTGTACAAAGACGGGAAAGAGCTGGCATACGCCGCATCCGGTGTCCGGGAATTCGGTCTGCCGGACGGAGCGGAGAATGCTTTCAGCAGGAAAACCGTCATGCTCATGTACTCCATGACCAAGGTGGTCACATCCGCTGCGGTCATGACCCTGTTTGATAAGGGGCTTCTCACGCCCGAGACGGCTGTCTGCGAGGTGATCCCGGAATTCGCGGATCTCAGGGTGGTCTCCCGCGACGGCTCTCTGAGAAAGGCGGAGAACGTCCTGAGAGTGAAGCACCTTCTCACCATGACCTCGGGCATCCCCTATCAGTGGGAAGGCGGTGTGGTGGGGGACGAAATCCGTGCCATGCTTGCCGAACTGGAGACTCTGCCTCCGGAAAATGTCACGACCCTTGAGCTTGTCCGCAGAATCGGGAAGTGCCCCGTGATGTTCGAGCCGGGGACGGGTTACCTCTACGGTCTGAGCGCGGATGTGCTGGGCGGCATCGTTGTCGCTCTCACCGGTATGGAGCTGCGGGATTACATGAAAAAGACCATTTTCGATCCCCTCGGCATGACGGATACCGCGTTCCGGCCTCTGCCCCATATGCAGAACCGTGTTGCCCGCAAGTACAGCCGTGACGAAAACGGCGCCTTCACGCCCAATGATATGTACATGGGTGTGCCCGCCATCGACCGCAGTCCCGTCATCGATATGGGCGGCTCCGGGCTGTATTCTACCATCGACGATTTCATGAGGTTCGGGGAAATGCTGCGGAAGGGCGGCATGGGCATCCTCCGGGAGGAAACTGTCCGGGAGATGTCGAAGAATCAGCTGCCTGAATGCATTTCTGCGGAGTACATCCGGAACAACGGCGGCAGGGGCTACGGCTATCTGGTCGGCACTCTGGTTGATCCGTCCCTTGACAGCCTGGGCGACGGCATCGGAACCTTCGGATGGGGCGGCATGGCAGGCACCGAACTGCGCATGGATCCGGCGAGAGGGTATACCATGGTCTGGGGCGTGCAGAGATTCCCCGGATGCTGTCCCCTCGGCGAGCTGACCGATGTGCTGAAAAACGCCTGACTCCGCGGCCGCGGGATATCCTCACCGTTCAGCCGCAATAACGCCGGGCATGCCTGCCGGGGCTTCCCGGATTGACCGATCCTCATATGGAGGTGTTATGAACAAGATAATTTTTTCCGGTTACGATACCTTCCACAGTGCCGGTTTTGTCATCGATGCACCGGATGGGTACGACTACTACCTGTTCCTCCTCACCCGCACACCGGGTCTGTTCCGTGTGAACGGGGAAATGCGCCAGATTCCGGCGGGCTCCGCGGTGCTGTATCCTCCGGGAACTCCCGTGATGTACCGTGCCTGCGGCGAGAGCTACGGCGATGACTGGATCCGCTTTGAAAGCGACGAGGACTTCGTGCGGAATTTTCCCAAACCCAGTGAACCGTTCCCGGTGTCGGACGTGGATTACTGCCACAATCTGGTGCAGCTCCTCACATGGGAATCCGCCATGGGGCAGTACGAGGGTGCAATTTCCCAGCTGTTCCATATTCTTTTCTACAAACTGGAGAATGACTACCTGCACCATGAATCCGCCGCCCACGATCAGGAGCTGCTGACGCTCCGCAAGAGCATTATGAACAATCCCCAGCATGACTGGAGCATCGCGGATATGGCGAAGCAGCTTCACCTGAGCATGGGGTACCTCCAGTCCCTGTACAAGAAGAAGTTCGGTGTGTCCTGCATGGATGACGTGATCCGGTGCCGGGTGAGACGCGCAAAGGATCTGCTGACCAATACTGATGAAACCGTCCTCTCCATTGCGTCCCAGTGCGGCTACAACAACGTGGAGCATTTCTGCCGCCAGTTCAAGTCCGTCTGCGGAACCACACCGAAGAACTACCGCTCCGATGTCAGAAAATCCCCGGAAGAATAACCCTGATCCCCGGATCTCCCACTGCGGAAGATTTCGGGGATTTTTTTCTGTGATTCAATAAAAACATATCGAAAAACGATAAAAATATATTGACAAACGATTCTGTCCGCTGTATAATTAAGGCAGAAAGGTCAATTTTTTACTCAGGGAGGTCAGTATGACTCAGAAAAAACTTTCGCTTTGGCTTCACGGGGTTATCATCGCGGCGGCGGTGTGCGTGCTGCTGGTGTACCTGTGGCTGCTGCCCATGACGCTGAAGGATCTGGCAATTGCGTACTATGCCGGTGCGTTTCTCTATCTGCCGGCCATGGTGTTCACCGAGCTGACGGGGGTACCGATTCTCATCGCGCTGGGCTTTGCGTGGATGATTGCCCGGGAAATCGGGCGTGACAATTCCTTCTCCCACCGGAATGCAAACTATATGCAGATTATCGCGTGGCTGGCACTGTGCGACGTGGTGTATTTCCAGCTGGGGATTCTGGTGTTCGCGTTCTGCGGCATCATGCATCCTTCCATCTTCATTGCCGCCTTCCTTCTGGACTGCGTGGGACTGGCCATTTCCGTCTGTGCGGCGGCGCTGTCCCACCTGATCCGGAAAGCGGCGGTGATCCGGGAAGAAAACGATATGACAATCTGAGGTGGCGGAAATGATCGTGGTCAATCTGGATGTGATGCTGGCGAAGCGGAAAATGTCGCTGACCGAGCTGTCCGAGCGTGTGGGAATCACCGTGGCGAACCTGTCCATTCTGAAAAACGGCCGGGCACGTGCGGTGCGGTTTGAGACCCTTGACGCCATCTGCCGCGCTCTGCAGTGCCAGCCGGGGGAGATACTGGAATACAGAGAAGAGATAAGAGAGAATAGATAATAGATAATAAATTGGGAGTGAGGTGAGGCTGTGTATCTGTTCGGGTCGCGGGGGATTACGGTGGTTTTGTATGCTCTGGCGGTGATGTTTGTGCTGGGGCTTGGGTTTGTGATGTTCCGGATGATGTTCGGGCGCGGACTGAGCCGGCGGGATGTGATTTCGTGGGTTTCGGTGACGGGCGCGGTGATGGTTTTTGAATTTCTCTACTCCGAACTGGACTTCTGGCGGCATCACAACGGCATGGCGGGCGTGTGGATCTATCTGGGAATGCCCTTTCTCGCCGGGATTCTCTGGCTGATTTTCGCGGCGTTTTCCGGGAGGCGGAGATGAGATATCTGCCTTTGATTCTGTTCTATCTGCCGGTTCTTCTGGGGCAGTTTCTGCCGGTTCTGATTCTTCCGGCGGGGGCGGGATTTCTTCTGCGGCGCAGATTCGGCTGGGGGAAGCCCTTCTGCATGGTTCTGGCGGTGCTGCTGATTCTGCTGGCGGTGAACACGGTGCATCCCGTGCTGATCTGTTCCCGTGAGCTGCGGCCGTATCTGACGGAGGAGCTGCGGGACGGGATTTATGAATTCTTCCCCGGCTGGAAGAGTCTGCCGCTGATTCCCCTGTGCTATCTGTTAACGGACGGGCATGACGGGTATCTGGAAGTGACGCAGCATCTGCTGTACGGCGGGCAGGTAAGGGTTACGGTGTCTTTGGACGAGGACGGAAATGTGGTGCCGGAGATGCCTGACTGAGGAGGAGACATGGAACTGCTGATCAAAATCGTCATCTGGCTGTTTTTCTGGCCGGTGATTCTGCTGGGATATCTGGCATTCTGGCTGATTTTCGTGATTGAAGTGCCGTGGGAGGTACTGGGCGTGCTGTATGCGCTGGCGGTCATGGGATTTTTCGGATTCCTGCTGTGGCTGGACCGTCGGGATTCGGGAGCCGGATTTTCCCGGAAAACGAAGCTGTTGTGGCTGATTGCAGCCCTGCTGACTGCCGTTTCCGTGCTTCTGCTGATTCTCCTGTGCGGGTATTTCGGTGATGACAGTCCCGGACTCAGTATGATCTGCGGAGCATATGCCATGATGGCACCCATTCTGTCGGGATGCTTCTGCGTCCTCGCCGGTTTTCTCAAGGAATAACAAAACTCCGGATTTTCCATGTGCGGGATTTCCGGAGTCTTTTCATTCGTGTTATGCCTTGGGCTTGAAGTTGGTTGCGCCGTCAATGGGGTACCAGTTGTAGCGGACTTCCTTACCGTCGATTTCCCAGACGGAGGGATAGTCGTTTTCCATCCAGTCGAGGGGACGGGCGATGTTCTTCTGCACGGAGTTTTCCGCCCATGCCGCTCTCAGCTCGGCGATTTCATCGTCGTTCAGCACGCCGGGCTTGCAGGATACGAACAGGGGAGAGCCGGTGCGTCCCAGTACATCCAGCCACTGACGGTTCAGGGACCAGTCGATGGCGCCGGTGATGCCCACGCAGTCCGCGTCCGCCATGTAGAAAATACCGTTCTGGATCAGTCGCATGGCGAGGGTATTTACGCCCATCTTCCGGGTGCGGTTCCAGTCAAATCCGCTGGTGTCGTCGCCGGTGCGGTTCAGCTCGTACATGCCTGCGCACAGGTGGGAGATGGTGTTGCAGCCGATGATGACGCAGTCACGGCCTGCCGCATCCTTGACAGCCTGATAGAAATCACGGACGATTTCCGCGGAGGTGCGGGATCTGTCATGGAAATTCCAGCCGTCCTTCGTCATCTGCGGGCCCATCTGGAAGCCCCATGCACCGAAAATGTCGGCAGTGGAGTAGTCGTGCTTGATGAGGGTGTAGCCCCAGTCCACCAGCATGGAGGTGATCCGCTTCACATAGTCGATGACTTCGGGATGGGACGGGTCGAGGTAGTTGTTGTCCCGCATCAGGCGCCATTCGTCCTTTGCTTCGGGAATTTCGCGGCGGGAGTCGATGAGGTAGCGGAGCCAGATGCCGGGACGGACACCGCGGGCAGCCATTTCGGAAGCAAGGGCCTTCATGTCGTGGAACCGTTCGTTGGTCACAGTCCAGGGAGCATCGCAGTTGTTCTTCTGCCAGCCGTCGTCGATGACCATGTAGGGAATGTTGTCCAGACCCGCGCACTGGGATGCCACGATTTCGGTGTCGGCGAGGATTTCGTCATGGGAGCTTTTGCCGTAGGCGTAGTACCAGTTGTTGGAGCCGTACACGGGATGATCGGCGGAGACGGTGACGGGGCACATGAGACGGCAGAAGGCGCGGCCTGCATCGAATGCGGTCATGTCACGGTATTCGCCGAAGACGATTTCACATACGGTCAGTTCACGTCCGCCCAGATGTACACCGGAGCCGCCGTTGCGGACATCCGCCCACATGGTGATGCCTGCGTCGTCGTACTGCCAGGTCACGATGGAGGAGGGCTGAACCTTTACGCCGAAGCCTTCGGTGAATCTGCCGGTGACATCGGGATTCCTGTCGGAGCCGTTGGAAACCAGAATATACCAGGGCATGATGCGCTCGGCGGAGATATTCTGCCAGGACAGATTGCCGTAGCCCCGCTCGTAGGCGTCGCCCAGAATCTTCACGCCTTCGCGCTTTTCGCAGTCGGTGAAGTTCCAGCGGAGACGGATGTACTTGGGATGGGTTTCGGATGCGGTCAGAGTGACTTTCAGGGAATCGGACAGATCAAAATCTACCTTCGCGTCGCCGCAGACAGGTGCAGAGGAAGTTTCCCCTTCGCAGAACAGGGAAACCAGATCGGGAAGACGTAAAATCATGGGAGAATACCTCCGGAATTGAATTTTTCTTCATTATAGCACAGAAAACCGGATTTGTAAAGAAAAAAGAGACCCTCGGTTGAGAGTCTCTTTTGCTGTTATGCGGGATTATTCAACGATCGGAATTTCGTACGCCTTGAAGGTGTCTTCGTCGTTCTTCAGCTGGAGAGTGAGAACCACATCGCCCTTGAGGAAGATATCCATTGCGGGAGAGTCGTAGGAAATTTCATATTCGTTGCCGTCGGTCACTGTCTTGGGGTTCATGTAGCTGCCCATGGTGACGCCGTTTACGGACATATCAAAGTAGATTTTGCCGTCTTCTTCCGCTTCAATGAGGATCACGCGGTTTCTGGGGTCATACTTGAGCACATCGAAGCCGTAGGAGTTTCTGGTAGCGCCGTCGGAGCCGGTATCGGTGGTACCCTTGTCCAGATTCATCACGATGGGTTCCATGAATTCGGTGTCATCCCCGTCGGTGCGGCGGAGGCAGAGAACCAGGTACTTGAAATCGTCGTCAACCTTGATGTCGTCGTAGGTTTCGCCGGCTTCGATCAGGTGGCTGTCCTTTTCGTCAGCGGATGCTGCGTTGTACTTGGTGTAGAAATCGTCGGCATCCGGGAGATCTTCACTGTCGGTGTGGTACCAGTACAGTCTGCCGTCGAAGAGAGCTTCTGCGGTGACGTAGCTGCCGTCCATGCCGACATCGGTAAGACCGGTGCCGCCGTCTTCCTTGGCCGCTTCGTCAACGTCAACCACGATGGGGTAGCTGAATTCGTCTTCGTCTACATCGTAGAACGCGATGATCACGTAGGGGTAGTCTCTCAGTTCGCCTCTGTCAAGCTCGATGGTTTCCAGAACATTCTTCTTTGCGGAAACGATATCGCCGTCGGCATCGTCCCATTCGTCTTCGAATTCGGAGGGAGTGGTGGAGGCGTCGTCGGGTGCGTAGAAGTACCATACTTCACCGTCCGCAGCAGTCTTGAAGGAGAGGTAGTAGTCTCTGCCGATCTTGCTTACGGTGGGAGAAGTAACGAAGCCGGTAGCCTTGTCGGAGTCCAGCGCGAGGATCACGGGAACGTGTTCGCCGCCGTCGTCATCGGTGAACATGAATACCATGTAGGGATATCTGAGAGCCGCGGTGGTATCGATGTCGATGGTTTCGGTATTGCGTCCGCAGTCCACGTAGGATTTGTACTTCGCGCTCTTGTACGCGGTCTTGAAGTCTTCGATGGAAGGTGCGGTGGGGTTCTTGGAGGTGAAGGATGCGTAGTAGTAGGTGACTACGCCGGGTTCCTCGGTTGCAAAGCGGACTCTGGTGGAGGAACGGAGCTCGGGCTCGATATCAAAGCCGGTAGAGTAGTCGATGGATACGGATACGGGCTGGAGATAGCCGTCGTCGGTGCTGATGCAGAGCACCAGGTAGGGGTATTCGTCGATGTATCTGGTGTTGTATTCCACGGTACCGGAGGTGTTCTTCTTGACGCTCATGTCGTCGCCGTACTCAGCGCGCTTGTATTCGGTTCTGAAGTCGGCAGCGGCAGGAACGGCACCGGTTGCGGAGTAGTAGTAGTACAGATCGCCGGTTACGGCAGACTTGAAGGTAACCTTGCCGGGTTCGGAAACTTCGGGTTCGGCAGAGAAGCCGTTTTCGCCCATGGGAAGAACCACGGGAGTGTAGTACTGGCCTTCTGCGGTCTTGAGCATGAATGCCACGAAGCCGTAGTTTTCCAGATAGCTCTTGTTCAGCTCGATGGAGTAGCTCTTGATGGAGGTAACGGAAGCTTCCTTCTTCAGAGCGGATTCGGTTTCGGAGTATTCTTCCAGGAAGTCAAGCTGGCTCAGGCCGGTGCCGCTGTTGGTGTAGTAGCAGAATACCACGCCGCCCTGCTTGGTCTGGAACTTTACTTTGTTGTTGTCGGAAACATAGGGATCGGTGGAGAAGCCGGTGCCGACCAGTACGGAGTTCACGATGGAAACGGGAGCATACTTGCGGCTGCCGTCCTGAAGCTGAAGCACGAGGTAGTCGTACTTTTCGGCAACGGAGACGTCAACGGTCTTTTCGGAAACGCCTTCGCCGGAATCCGCACGGAAGTGACCGGATACGGCAGCGGAGTCATAGTAGGAGTCGTAATTTGCGATGGAGGGGGTGTAATCGGAGTTGGTGTAGTACCAGTACAGTTCGCCTTCCGCGTCGGAGATCAGATTCAGATAGGCGTTATCCTTGTCTGCGGTCACGAAGGGAGTGATGGAGAAGCTGTTCTGGGTTTCGCTGGAGCCGGCATATTCGGTGTTGGCGAAGGATGCGGTCAGGTTGTTGCCGATGTCGAATTCGGCGGGGATCATGGAAGAAGAGAATCCGCGTGCGTTGACGGTAACCTTGCCCAGCGCGCCGTCACCGGATACGGTGGTGTAATCCGCGCCGTTGACAACGGTGAGATCTTCCAGAACGGTGCCGGAGAAGACCTTGACGGTGGTCTTGGTTTCGACGGTCAGGGAATCAACGGTGGTGTCGTTGAGGAGGGAGACTTCGCCGCCGCCCAGAGCAACAACGTCGGAAACTTCGCAGTCATCGAAGATTACGTTTGCGGAGCCTCTGATGTAGAGAGTACCGTTGAGATTGCACTTGGAGAAGGTTACGGTACCGGAGGAAGCGCCTTCGCTGATGATGGTGCGGCCGTTGAGGTTGATGCCGCGGAGGGTAACGCCGCCCTTGGTGATGACGTTGTTTTCAGCGGGAGCGCTGTTGTCGCGGGAGTATGCGTTGTTGTTGAAAATGCAGCCTGCCGCACGGTAGAGGATGGTGAGAGCCTGTGCGCGGGTCAGGTTGGTCTTGGGCTTGAAGTACACAACGCCGTTTTCTTCAATACCGTTGATGAGGTTGGCGTATGCGCCGCGGAGTACATAATCCTTGAAGTTGTCGGAGATGGAGTTGTAGTCCGCGAAAGTGGAAGCGGAAGACTTTTCGTTTGCGGGCAGATCCAGATAGCGGACGAGAAGGGAAATCGCTTCTTCGCGGCTGATCTTGCCGTTGGGAGTTGCATAGGTGCCGTAGTTGAGGATGTAGCCCTGAGCGGCTGCCTTTGCGAAGTAGGGGTGGAACCAGTCGGATGTGCCGACATCCTTGAAGCTGATTGCCGTGGCAGCGGTCAGACCGAAGGTTTCGTCAAGAATCTTGATGAATTCGGCACGTGTGATCTCGCCGTCGGGCTTGAAGAGATAGGTTCCGTTTGCCTGCTTATACCCGTTGAGAACGCCTTTGTCAACGAGATAAGGAATTTGTCCGCCGGTCCATGCCCAGTGTCCGGAAACGTCGGTGAAGGTGACATTTGCCGCACCGGTTACGGTGACCATGCCGGCAATCATGATGACTGCCAGAAGAGCGGATAAGATACGTCTGAATTTGTTCATAACGTTCCTCCAATTGATTCAGAATAACAAAAATGGTTATACACAGACATTATACCACAAACATTGGAATTATCAAGAGCAAAATTGCACCAATTTATGATGAGAATGTTAATTCGTTTTCCGGATGTGCGGCTGCAGGAAATGCCCGGGTGATGTATAAGACGTTCCGGGAGACGTTTTTGTTCCGGGTTGGCGGGAATTTTTCCGGAAATTCTTGCGAAAAAGTCCTGCGGATGCTATAATGGAGAAAACAATGTCCGAAAAAATCTGTTTGTTCCGAACATGAAAGGAGCCGATTCCATGAAGCCTGAAACCCGATGGTCCTACAGACCCTACACGCCTCCGCTGTTCGATTCCGGAGAGATCTACATCTGCCGTATCGCGCCCTCCGAAGCCTCCGCTGTGATTCAGTGGCTTGGGGAGGAGGATGAAGCCTATACCGTCCGCTGTACGGTGCGAGGTGAGAATCAGTGGAAGGAAACCTCCGTTACGGGAACTTCCGTTACCCTGACAGACCTTGCCGACAGCACCGAATACGAGGTTCAGGTGTGCCGCGGAGACAAAAAGAGCCGGGTTCGCCTGGTGAAGACCGGATTTGTTCCCGGGGATGCGGTCATCAACTACCTCCATCCCGAGGATGACTGCTATAAATTCTCCGGACAGTATCTCTGCTCTCCTTCCATGGTGCGCCATCCCGACGGTCATCTGCTTGCCTCCATGGACGTGTTCAAGGGCGGTGCTCCCCAGAATCTGTCCCTGATCTTCCGCTCCGATGACGACGGCGCCACATGGAAATACGTCTGCGAGCTGTTCCCCTGCTTCTGGGGCAGACTGTTCATCCATCGGGGCGAGCTTTATATGCTCTCCTGCAGCACCGAGTACGGTGATCTCCTCATCGGAAAGAGCACCGACGGCGGCAATACCTTCTCCAAGCCCGTGTGCCTGCTGCGAGGAACCGGCAACCAGAAGGAAAAGGGCATTCACAAGAATCCCCAGAAGATGCTGGAATACAAGGGACGGCTGTGGACCACGATGGAATGGGGCTCATGGTCAACGGGAACCCATGCCGCCATGTGTGCTTCCGTTCCCGCTGACAGCGATCTGATGGATCCGGCAAACTGGTCCTTCACCGATCCCGCGCCCTACGATCCCAACTGGGAAGGCGTGGCGGAAGGCCCCAGTCCGGGATGCATTGAAGGATGCATGGTTCTGGCTCCCGACGGTGAGATCTACAACGTGATGCGGTACCAGATGGGCGGCTGCAAACCCGATTACGGCATGGCAATCGTCATGAAGCCGGATGCGGACAATCCCGAAAAACGTCTGGATTTTGCGTGTGCTATTCAGTTCCCCGGCAACCACTCCAAGTTCGAGATTCACCGGGATGAGGTCACAGGAAAGTACCTGTCCATGGTTTCCTACCTGTGCGAAAGCCATCCCACCGGGCGGAATTACCTTGCCCTCATCGCCAGCGACGACACGATTCACTGGGAAAAGGTGTGCGACCTGCTGAACTACTCCCATCTGCCCGAAAAGGATGTGGGATTCCAGTATGTGACCTTCCTCATCGAAGGGGACGACCTGATCTACGACAGCCGCACGGCCTTTAACGGCGCCCACAATTTCCACGATGCCAATTATGCCACCTTCCACCGTCTGAAGAATTTCCGGAAGCTCTTGACATGAAACAGTTGTCATGGTATAATCGTTTTAACAAACAACAACCGAAAGCGGCAAACATGCAATGAATAAAAAGCAAATCGATATTCTCAACGACTATTTTCTGCACTCCGCTCTGCATATGATGACACTGGAGGAACAGTGTCTGCGGAAGGTCTGTGCGGAGGATCTGTCCATCCGGGAGCTGCACGTGATCGAAGCGGTGACGGTTCTGCAGGGACAGCATAAGAACACCATGGCGGAGATCGCCAAGTACCTGCACCTGTCCCCGGCGTCCCTGACCACGGCGGTGAACACCCTTGTGCGGAAGGAATACCTGAACCGGGACTATTCCCCTGCCGACAGACGCGTGATTTTTGTGGAAACCACGGAGAAAGGTGCTCAGGCCAACCGGAAATACCTGGACTTCGTGCGGAACATGATCTGGTACATCAGTCAGGACATTGACGAGCAGGCGTCGGACACCATGCTGGAGGCACTGATGAAGCTCAGTGATTTTCTGGAAAACGGCGGTGCCGGCATACCGGAAAAAGAATGAAACGGAACTGAAAAGCTGCGGAGCGATCTGCGGCTTTTTTCTTTGTGACATTGCCCAAGTCATCCGCGTGGAGAAAATCAAAAATCCACGATTTACCTATTGCGGCAGATACGGATTTTATGATAAACTATAACGGTTTTTGCTTTTCAGATCGAATGACATACATTTTTATATCATATTAAATTCATACTGCTTTGCGGCAGGGAGGAAAAGATGGATTTCACCACACATAAACCCGTAAAAATCATCACCGGAAGAAACTGCGTCATCGAAAATGCACATCTTCTGGCACAGTGCGGCAGGCGCGCTCTGATTGTCTCCGGCAGAAACGGCGCGGACAGGAGCGGTGCGTTCGCGGATATGGCGGCTGCACTGGAAAAAGCGGGATGCACCTATGTACGCTTTAACTGCATCCCCGAAAATCCTCCGGCACCCATGTGTCACGAAGGCGGACGGCTGGCGAGAGAAGAAAACTGCGATTTCATCGTTGCCATCGGCGGCGGATCCGCACTGGATGCGGGCAAGGCGATCGCAGGATACGCGGCAAATCCCCGGTGCGGCGCGGACGACATTTTCGACGACGACAAGCGCGTGAACGACTGTCTCCCCATCGTATGCGTGCCCACCACCGCAGGTACCGGAAGCGAGGCGTGCCGTTACTCTGTTCTCACCATCGACGGCGGACGGAAAAAGAAGACCTTCAAGCACTCCTCCGCTTACGCGAGAGTTTCCTTCGCGGATCCGAGGTACACCGAATCCCTCAATGGGGAATACACCGTATCCACTGCACTTGACGCACTGGCGCACGCCATCGAGTCCTATTTCTCACCCAAGTCCTGTGCGGTATCCGAGGAAGCGGCGGTATATGCGGCATCCGAAATCTGGGATGTGCTGTTCCGTCAGAACAAGACCGAATTCACCGCGGAGGACAGAGAACGCCTCATGTACGCGGCTACTGCGGCAGGCGTTGCCATCGACTACACCGGCACCGGGTTCCCCCATCCTCTGGGCTACAGCATCACCCTGACCCGGGGCATTCCCCACGGCTGTGCCTGCGCGGTTTTCGAAGGCGCATTCCTGAGATACAACATGATCACCTCCGAAGGCAGAAGACGTGCGGCAAAGCTCGCGGAAGCCATGGGCACCACAGCGGACGAGATGATCGAGAAAATTCCCGAAAAGAGCGGCATCGATCTGACAATTGACGAAGACGAACGGGAAGAGCTGATCGACAGAGTGGCAGGCGCGGGCAACTACGCAAACAGCCCCTATGTGATCTCCCGCGGCGAGATGAGCGATATCTACAAGAGACTCTTCGGCAGAAAGTAAGGCAAAACAAAAGGGACTGTCGCAAGTATAAAAGTTTTGATCCAACTTTTTCAAAAGTTGGCGGGTTTTTAGGGCAGCGCCCTAAATCGAGGCTCGCAAGCCTCGAAACACCCAAGACATCCGAAAAAGTTCCTTTTTTCGCTTCCTTTTTTCCTCGCTAAAGGAAAAAAGGAAGGA
>JAFQWY010000329.1 GCA_017407225.1 Clostridia bacterium
CCCTGTACGCGCTCCAGCCATGCTTCAAAATCGATTTCATTCTGGAACGCAATCTGCTGGGCATCGGTCAGCTGCTCGAATTCTCTGTAGGTGTAGTCTTCCGGACGTTTTGCACCCGGCTTATCCCAGGGCATGTCTTCCTCTTCACCGCTGTCTCCGCCCTGTACGCGCTCCAGCCATGCCTCAAAATCAATTGCATTCTGGAAGGCAATCTGCTGGGCATCGGTCAGCTGCTCGAATTCTCTGTATGTATAGTCCTCGGGCTGTTTTGCACCGGGTTCTTCCCACGGCAGCTTTATCTGTTCTTCACTGTCAGGCTTCTCATCCCCGGGAGACATCGTGCTGTCGGAATGAGCGTTTTCAAACCATTCGTCAAAGCCTTCCGCTCCCAGTTCGTTTCTGAACGCGACCTTCTGTTTTTCAGTCAGTTCTTCGTATTCTTCAAGTGTATATTCGGAAGGATGCTTGCCGCCGTTGTTCCACGGGATCTTGGTGCCGGCGAAGTACGCATCGTAAAGCCACTCATCGAATGCATCATAGCCCATGTGATACTGGAATGCCTGCTGCTGGATTTCGGTAAGCGCTTCATATTCTTCGTAGGTGTAATCCTTGGGCTGTTTTGCACCGGGTTCTTCCCACGGCAGCCGGCCGGTTTTATCCTCTTCGGACTTGTCGGTTTCTTCGGGATCCTTGCCGGGTTTAGTGGTTTCCTTGTCCTTGTCGTCCTTGTCACCCTTGCCGGGTTTTTTATCGTTATCAGGCTTCTTGTTGTCATCCCGGTCATCGTCATCGTATCTGTCATCATCGTCCCAGTCGTCGTCACGGTCAGTGACCGGTGTCTTCTCTGTTTCCTTGGTTTCCTCTTCTTTGACTTCGACTTCTTCCAGGAATTCCACGTCAAGCCGCATATCTTCATCCACCAGTCTGCAGAGAACGGTCGCCGCCTGTGCGCGGGTCAGAGTACGGGAAGGCGCAAATGTGCCCTTGGCATCCACACCGCAGAGAAGACCGTAACTGAAGCAGTCACGCACATACAGCTTGTAGTATCCGCCGATCTGGCTGTAGTCTGCGATCTGGGAGGTTGCAACGCGCTGTTCCAGCTCTTCTCCCATATTTTCGACGCATCTTACCATGACCATTGCCATTTCTTCCCGGCTCATGGGCTTGCTGAGGTCGCCGTCGTCCAGTTCAAACAGTTTCAGAATCTTTTTGTCACGCGCCAGAACGTAGTAGCCTCTCCACCATACCTCTCTGTCCGGAACAATCGCAGCCGCCAGTTCGGGATATACCGCACGAAGTGCTGCCGTGATGAATTCCGCTCTGGTCATTGTTTTTTCGGGAGAAAACGTGCCGATACCGTTCACCGGATCCGAGGTACCTTTGAAAATACCGTATTCGGTCATATCCATAATGGTATCGTGTCCCCAGTAAGTCCGGGGTACATCCGAAAATGAGGTGATTTTCTGGGGTGCCGCCCCGCATACACTGCCTGCCAGCAGCGACAGGGTCAGAATGCCGGTCACGATTCTGTTTACTATTTTTTTCATGATAACGCTCCGTTCTGTAGTATCCTCACACTTGTCTGTGAATCTTGTCAGTGTTCCTGCTTCTTCAGCTCGTCCTTGATATATGCCAGCGAAGCAATTTTGGCCTTTACTTCCTCAACGTTCAGAAGTTTTGTATTGTTGGAATTGAATTCCGTCAGCGGATTCCGCCCGGTATCCCCTTCCTTGAAATACTTATCGTAATTCAATCCGCGCTTGTCGCAGGGGACGCGGTAGAATTCACCCATGTCAATGGCATTGGCGCATTCTTCATTGGTGAGCAGAGTTTCGTACATCTTCTCACCGTGACGGATGCCGATCACTTTGATATGGTCTTTATCGCCGCCGAACAGCTCGCACACCGCTTCCGCCAGCGTTTTGATGGTGCAGGCAGGCGCTTTCTGAACCAGAATATCACCGCTGGTTCCATGCTCGAATGCAAACAGCACCAGATCCACCGCTTCTTCCAGCGACATGATGAAGCGGGTCATAGCGCCGTCGGTTACGGTAATGGGATTACCGGCTCTGATCTGGTCGATCCAAAGCGGAATAACCGAGCCGCGGCTGCACATGACGTTTCCGTAACGGGTACAGCAGATTTTCGTCTTCGCGGGATCAACGGTACGGGATTTGGCAACAATAACCTTTTCCATCATAGCCTTGGAAGTTCCCATGGCATTGACGGGATAAGCAGCCTTGTCGGTGGAAAGGCATACAATATTCTTCACTCCTGCTTCAATGGCGGCAGTGAGTACATTTTCGGTGCCGAGGACATTGGTTTTGACCGCTTCGATGGGGAAAAATTCGCAGGAAGGCACCTGCTTCAGCGCCGCCGCATGGAAGATGTAATCCACACCGTGCATGGCATTGCGCACGGATTGAATATCGCGCACATCCCCGATGTAAAATTTGATTTTTTCTGCCGCTTCCGGCATACGCACCTGAAAATCATGGCGCATATCGTCCTGCTTCTTTTCGTCACGGGAAAAAATACGGATTTCACCGATATCCGTGGCCAGGAACCGGTTCAGTACAGCATTCCCGAAAGAGCCGGTACCGCCGGTGATCAGTAAAGTTTTGTTTGTAAAGAGAGACATAAACAACACCTGATTTATTTCTATATGAATTTTTTCACGATTCTGCCCACAAACGGAAGATGCTTGAGCACCAGAACAATCAGAAGTCCGGCACAAAGCACTGTCAGTGTCCACAGCAATGATGCAATGAGAGAACCTGTAACGGGAGCGCAGAAGACAAACACGCTGTCAGTCAGTGCCCGTATGAATTTTTCGATCAGATAAACACCGAAGACCGCACCGCCCGTTTCTGTAATCCAATTCCGGATTTTCGGATGTGTTATCTTCGATGACGTACATTTCATAAGATAATATACGGTCATTGCAGGGACGGAAATAAAGCACTGGAAGAATCTTTCCGGATCTGAATTTCCAGATCCCCCCCCGATTACCGAAATATACCAACTTGTGATCAGACCGGTTGCCAGAATCGCAGCCGCACTGAATCCGATCCCCAGCCGGATATTTTTCCGCGTTTGAGTTTTCTCGGACATGGAATGCTCAAGCCAGTACCCCATAAGTGCATAAAATACATTCTGACCCGTGAACAAAAACGGCGAAAATGACTCATGAACCGTAATCTCACCATTCCACAGACAGTATTCCAGGCACGGCAGAACACCGGCCAGAACGATATGACCGATGAACAGATACAGATAATCCTTATGCTGCATACTTCTGACCATTTTTCTCAGGAAAGGCAGCATCAGCAGAAGCGCCAGATAGCTGTACAGATACCATAAGGATGTAGAGGCACTGCTGCTGTAAATGTATGTGAAAAAGCTGCCGGGGCTGAGTCCGTTTGCTCTTTTCAGCCAGATATAGTACGGAACGGAAATCAGAACCAGCACAATGACCATCCGCAGAATCCGTTTGGAAAACAGCTGTTTCAGGGATTCCTCTTTCGGAAGCAGGAGAGCACCCGAAATCATGAAAAACAGCGGAACGGCAATCTTGCAGACAATGGAGAACACCATATACAGCAGATGCAGCGGTGAGTCAAGGCACTCCGCAAACAGCATATAGCCGCGGTTTCCCGTGTGATTGAAAATCACCAGACAGATTGCCAATAACCGCAGCAAATCCAAATGCAGCAGCCGCTGTGTTTTTTCTGTTACAGTTGTTTCCGCCATGTTTGTTTCACCTGCCTGTGCCGTACACTTTCTCTTACCAAAGAAACTTCTCTGATTGATCCTCAAATCCCTCAGAATACCCTGTCGATCACGCCATAATTCTTCTTTTTATTGGTATCGTCGCCCACATGGTACATACCTTCCACGGTGAAATCGTCCCACGGGTGCTTTCTCTTTCTCAGCAAAATCTGCATCGCTCTCAGCACACTTCCCTGGCTGAACAGCAGAACCTTTTTATCCGGGTATTCTTCATTGATCAAGTCAATCACATCCACGCAGTTGGCAATCACCGTGCCCCAGGAAGTGCCGTTCGGGGTTCTGGCAAACATATTGTTGTCCATCTCCCGTGCAATAAACACGGGATCATGTTCCAGATCGTAGAAGGACTTGTATTCCCAGCCGGTATTGTCGATTCCGTGAAGCTTCTGAACGGGAACCGCTTCAAACTTCTGCGGATGCTCCATGATAATCTTCATCGTGTTCACAACTCTCGCAATCGGGCCGTACAGTGCAATGTCAAAGTTATATCTGTCAAGTTCTTCTGCCTGTTTTCTGGTGATTTCGATGCCGTTTTCCGTGAATCCGCAGTTGTCGGATGTATCGCTCATGAATTCGTGCCTGGCAACCGCAACCGTTTCCGCGTGACGGATCAGGTGGATGGATTCACATTTTACTTCCGGAATGTTCGTACCTTCGATGTAGTCGATTCTGCCGGTTTCCTGATCGACGGAAATGCCCCATCGGAACAGGCTGCTGGTAATTCTTTCTCTTTCGGCTGCAGGGATGGTGTTGACATCAAACATAGTTTTGATTCCTTTTATCTACTGAATTTTCTTTATCTGTTGTTGAGGATCCGGATCACCTTTTCGGTCAGATCATTTTCTATGATGTATTCGTACACCGCATTCGGCACCATGTGCTTCCAGTCATTGCCGTCCACGATCTTCTGACGGATCTCGGTGCTGCACATCTTCTTCTCGCGGTCATCAAACAGAACTACCGTACCGTAACCCAGTTCGCGGAGCCGGTGCAGCTTTTCATAGCCCCACTGATCGTAAATCGTGAAAAATGATGTAGCCGTCAGCGGAACATAGTTATACAGAACCTCGGGACGCTCGATGGGATAGGGCACAATTTCAAAGTCTTCCCTTTTCACCCCGGCTTCCAGAAGGGCCAGCTTGACCATGTTATATCTTTCGTAATAGGTAAAGGGATTGGATGCGGCTTCACTTCTGTGGGGATCCACTTCCTCACGGATCAGGGACGCATTTTCGGGAGATGTAATCCCGACAATCAGTTTCCTGCACTGTTCCTTTGCCAGCAAAGCATACTGCAGATGATCGTTGTGGAACAACTGAAATCTGCCGTGGATAAAACCAAGTTCTACCATTGTTTATTCTCCAGTATATCGTTTAGATTTCTCGGGATTTCTGCTGAGTTTTCCGGATAATTTCCTTCCGCAGGTAGGATACCGGCGTTTTTGCCGTAGTGTCGTCAAACCGGATTCCGAAAACCCGGGCGATTTTCTCCCGGTATGCTTCGTCATCGCACACAAAATAGCTGCATTGATGCCGGATGTCGATGATGTTGAGCATCCAGCAGCCATCGAACCACTGACGTATTTCCGGCAGCCGTCTCAGAATGCTCTGCGGATCCCAGACGGCAATCTGAGCCACCCGCGGCGGAAGAACGGGATTGTCCCGGACGGTTTTGGTGTCCTTGAGGAGCGCGTTTTTCAGATCCGCCTCCGCCTCCGCCTGCACTTCAGAGAAATATGCCGCGCACCATTCCTCCCCCACATCTGCCAGCCGGCACAGTTCGGAAAAAGCCGCCCTGTCCTCGGGTGTTGTATTGGATGAGGTAAGATTCAGCGTGTTGTCAAGTATGGCGGCAATCAGAAGCAGGGCTGAGTCCCGCGTCATATGTTCCTGCAGACCGGCGCGCTTCCATTCCCGGTAAATCAGTGTGGCTGCGGCACCGAGGAACTCGATCCGTGCACCGTCACCGATCCGTGACTGCCAGTAGGCTTCAAATCCGGTGTGATGATCGTAAACCGCCGTCACCCGATCCAGCGGAACGGATTGTCTGAGAAAATCCGGATCGGACACGTCCACGATGATATATCCTGTGTTCTCCTGCTGAAACTCGGGCGGCAGGGATCTGAGAATCCGGTCATCCGCCCGGAGAGAACGGCAGACACTGTAATTGCAGGGGGCATTGGAGTAAGCCGCCGCCTTCTTCCCCTGCAGTGTGAGCAGATCCTGCATGGCAATGCAGCAGGCATATGCGTCGATATCCAGATAAGCGGATCCGGCGGTGATGATGGTGGTATCGGGATGATTTTCGTGATTCATAAGTATTATTTGCAGTGTTTGTTTTCAGTCTTTCGATTGTCTTCAGTGCCGGCGGAGAATCTGTCCGAGCAGTTCGGTCAGAACGCGGGGATGCAGTCCTTTCAGCATCAGGGCATTGTTCGGGCGGATCGGTTTGAACAGGAATCCGATCACCACGTTTGTGAAGAACTGTGTGAACAGCGAAGCGACTGCCGCGCCGACGCCTCCCCACAGAGGAATCAGGAGCAGATTCAGCAATACATTGGCCGCCGCCCCGGCAACATTGATCCCCGTCAGATGTTTCTGTTTCCCTTCGGCCAGAATCCAGATATTCCGCACCGAACCGTAATGGGAGAACGTCACGTACCATACTGCAACCGCGAGTATTCCGGCAGTCCCGGCATAGGTTTCTCCGTACAGGATATACACAATCTGCCTCGACAGCAGCGTCATAACGACACTCTGGGCAAGCGACATACAGATAATGATGCTGTACAGCTGCGTAACCCGTTTTTCGTACAGTACCCGGTCACGCTCTTTTGCTTCCAGAATGACGGGTCTTGCAGACTCAATCACAGCGGAAAACACAAAAGCGCTGATTCCGATGCAGGTAATTGCTGCAGAATACAGTCCCGTCTCCTCTTCACCGATCATAAAACTGAGCATGATCCGATCCGTATTCTGAAAAATACGCACCATCAGGCTGGGGATAATATAGTATTTGCTTCGTGAGAGCAATTCGCGTCCCACGCTCCGGTTCACCGTCAGCTTCTGTGTCCCGATTTTCTTGTAAATCACCATCAGGATCACGGAAATCAGGAAGAAATCCACCGCATTGGAAACAGCAAACCAGACAACGCCTTTCCTTGTTACAAGAAGGAAAACTTTGTACAGGGCGACAACCACATACGCACACAGTGCGGCGATTGACGGATATTTTGACAGTAAATGTGCCTGGAACCAGTATTGGGTCATCTCTGTAGCCTGAAAAATCAGCGTCAGGCTGTACAGGATACAGACCAGGAGCGTTTCCTTTTCCCCGGCATTGGCAAACATGATGAAAGCGACAGAACCTATCGCACAGAGGATACCGGACAGGATATTGATGGCCATAGCCGTGCCCAGAATCTCGCCTTCCCGTTCAGGAGTTTTCACGAACTCTCTGACAAGAGTCTGGTTAAGTCCCAGCTGCATGATGGGCAGGGCAAACGCCACAATGGATGCGGCATAATTGATTACACCGTAATTGGCAGGACCGAGGTACCGGGCTGTAATCAGTCCGATAACAAGATTGACCAGGGATTGGATGATTTTACAGCCAATAATCCACCCTGCGTTTTTTACAGCACTGTTTTTCAAACAATCTCCTTTTCGGATATCATGTAATTATCTGAAATACTTTAATCGAACCGCCAGCTTATAGAGCGGATACAGTCCGTGGGCAGTAATCCAAGCCAGTTTCCGGTGATGGTCATGGATGGGATGATGATACCGGTACAGTCTGCGGACCGTCTGCACGCTTTCTTTCGCGAGAGCTTTGTATTTCTTCTCCGTGGTACGGCACAGTACATCCAAAAACTGCAGATGCGTCCGTACTGCCATATTGTAAGCCTGTTCGGTATACTGAGGACAATGCTCCGCTATGAGCTGCAGTTTCCGCTCACAGAAATAGAGCATGGAGAGATATTTGTCTGAGAATGCCTGTCTGGAACCGGAACTCTGCCGTACATTATACTGATAAACGGACACATTATGCTGGACAAGCACCGGTTTTCTCATATAGCATTGAAATATGAAATAACCGTCCTCATTGATGTTCTGTCCTTCTTCAAAGCCGATACCAGAAAAAAACGTAGCTCGGAATAATTTGGCGCAGGCGGAATTGGTTTCACTGTCGCCGCCCAGAGAAAGCAGAAGAGGCTCAAATTCCCGGTAAACCGTGCATCGTTCATCCTCACATGACTTAAGAACTTTATCGTTTTCGTCAACTACTTTTTTTGTCGCCGAAACAACATCCGCATCATATTCCATTGCATCGTTCAGCAAAGTCTCCACCGCATTCGGATACAATTCGTCATCACTGTCCACAAACATGATGTAATCCCCGTCTGCATGGCGGATTCCCGTATTTCTGGCCCCGGAAACGCCTTTATTCTCCTGATGGATCACCAGAATGCGGTGATCTTGCTCTGCATACCGGTCACATATTTCGGGGCAGGAATCCGGAGACTGGTCGTCCACCAGTATGATCTGGGTATTTTTATAGGACTGTCCGCACACCGATTCAATGCATCCGGGAAGGTAGTCTTCCGTCCCGTATACAGGTATTATGATGCTTACTAAAGGACTGCGATCCATTGTTTCATCTCTCTGATTTCATATTTCCGATCAGTATCTGCCGCACAAATGTGTGTCACCCGCTGCGCACCGCGTGGAGGTTCTGATCACGCGCAGCTCCCCCCGATTCCTCAGGGGGAATTGTTTTTCAGACAATGCTGTGCCGCACGGCAGGATTATTCGATAATCATCTTACCGTCAGCATCGAATTCATAGAGACCGGGCTGGATTGCAGTGCCGTCCGCAAAGGTCTTGCCTTCCACGAAGCGTTCGCTCAGATACAGCTTCGTATTCTTTGCAACCTTGTCGCCGTCGTTGATGAAGTAGTAGTCGCCTTCAAACTCAACCAGCTGATAGCGTACCTGCTTCACATCATCGATGTACAGGTAATCTCCGACCACACCATTCTTCAGTTCGGGAATGATCATCTTGCCTTCTTCATCGAATACGTAATAACCTACCTGAACCGCTCTGCCGTCCGCAAAGGTCTTGCCTTCCACGAAGCGTTCGCTCAGGTACAGCTTGATGTTCTTTGCGATCTTGTCACCGTCATTGACGAAGTAGTAGTCGCCTTCGAATTCAACCAGCTGATAACGAACCTGCTTCACATCGTTGATGTAAAGAATATCATCGATTACGCCGTGCTTCAGTTCGGGAACAATCATCTTGCCTTCTTCATCGAATACATAGTAACCTACCTGAACCGCTCTGCCGTCCGCAAAGGTCTTGCCTTCCACGAAGCGTTCGCTCAGATACAGCTTGATATTCTTTGCGATCTTGTCGCCGTCATTGATGAAGTAGTAATTGCCTTCAAATTCAACCAGCTGATAACGAACCTGCTTCACATCATTGATGTAGAGATAGTCGCCGATCACACCATTCTTGTATTCGGGAATGATCATCTTGCCGTCAGCATCGAATTCGTAGAAGCCTACCTGAATAGCTCTGCCGTCCGCAAAGGTCTTGCCTTCCACGAAGCGTTCGCTCAGGTACAGCTTGATATTCTTTGCGATCTTGTCGCCGTCATTGATGAAGTAATAGTCGCCCTTATACTCAACCAGCTGATAGCGAACCTGCTTTACATCCTTGATGTACAGGTAATCGTCAATTACACCGTTCTTTTCGCCGGGAATGAGCATCTTGCCTTCTTCGTCGAATTCATAGATTCCTACCTGAATAGCTCTGCCGTCAGCGAAGGTCTTGCCTTCCACGAAGCGTTCGCTCAGATACAGTTTTACATTCTTTGCGAGCTTGTGACCGTCGTTGATAAAGTAGTAGTCACCTTCATATTCAACCAGCTGATATGCGGTCTGTCTGATACCTTCTACGTAGAAATAATCTTCATAGGGGCCATCAACGAGAGATGCTACGCCATCGGAACCGCAGTCATAATAAATTACCACACCATTTGCAGTCCAGTAACGGGTAAGTCCTGTCTGCATATAACCATCGCGGTTAAAGAGATAGGTCTTACCATCGATTTCAAACGGAGTAGAAGCAGTGATATCATTTGTAGTATTTCTGTAATATCTGGGACCGTACCAGTAACGGGTACCTGCATCGGTGGTTTCCCATACACCGGTAGTTACGCGTCCGTTTTCAAATACATACTTGATATGAGAATCTGCAGCCTTTTCTCCATCAAGCCCTGCATAGTCAGCGGGAGAGAAATAATACCATTCATCATTGATCGTAATCCAGCCGCTTGCGAGACCGGACACGGTGTTGTAATAGTATTTGCCTGCCGCTTCAACCAGTCCGATTTCGGTACATTCTTCGCCGCAAACGCATACGAGCTTGGCGTTTTCCACATCGGCTTCGTAAGTATGGTCACCTTCGGAAAGAACGGTACCCCAGTCTACTACAGATTCGCAGACTGCACAGTAGGTTCTGCCGGTATAACCGGTTTCGGTACAGGTTGCGGGCTTGTCTTCCATAGCTTCAGCGGTATGTTCATGGAAACCAACGCCTGCAGCCTTCTTTTCATTGATCCATTCCTGTGCACCTTCCACACTCTTTCTGGTGTAGTTGGTGAAGAAGAATTCGGTATCAACCAGAATATCTTCCATGCCAAAGGTACCGGTAGTATCATCGGAGTAGGAATCCGTGTAGGTAATCACGCCGCGTTCCAGCGCGATTTCAATGCTCTGAGCCCAGATAATGCCTCTGGATACGAGCACTGCGGGGGTCTGATCTTCATAACCTTCGTATTCGGTAATATGGGATTCCCAGGTACGTACGGGAATGGATGCAAGAACAGCTTCTCCTTCTTCGGTATTCTTACCGGTTCTGGTGATTGTAATCGTTGCAATATTATCGTCTTCCTGAACATCCCATTCTGCGCTGAAACCTGCAGCAGCAGTCATACCATCCAGTTCCCAGGTACTTGCATTGTTCATATCGAAAGTCATTTCAACTTCTTCGATGGTTTCAATGTCGGATGCAACAACATCCAGCCAGTACAGAGAACCGATCAGGAGACGGTCTGCATCGGGATCCTGAGGTTCAACCCGGACAACAGAAGAATCACTGCCGGCCTGAACATTCACCTTACCGCCGACCCATGCGCTGTTGCCTGCATTATCACTGATTTCAAACTTAACGGTATGTACACCGTCCGCCAGCTCAACACCGGAGACAGTTATCTTGCCGTTGCTGAACTTTGCATCCACTTCCTTACCGTCGATGTATGCCTTGGCGGAAGAAGCCATAAGACCAGTTGCGTTGTCCGCATCATAGTCAGAAACATATACTTCAAAAGTGGGATTGCTGTAATCAACATCCTGACCTTCCAGCGCATAGCTGCTTTCACCGTTATAGCTGAGAACAGCAGGATCGCCGAACACGGGATTGTCCCTGTCTTCCACTGCAGTGGAATAGTCAACGGAAATATCATCAATATAGAATACAAACTTGCCGTTGAGGTTCGGAGTGGTTACGTTGTTGTAATAATCGTTGCCGTCAGCATCCTTGCCGGAAGCACGTTCGTCAGCATTGACACTGATTCCGGAGAATCCTTCATTGGCGGAAGGAGCATTCAGCTGGAGATAATGCCAGCCTTCGCACAGTTCCATCGCAGAACCGTCAGCAAAGAATTTCTCACCGAGAACGGAATTGATGGTCATGTCCGTAAATCTTGCATCGTGCGGAACATAAATCCAGAAACCGACGGTTACGGCATCGGTGGTATCAATCATGGGGAATCTCATGTTCAGCGCATGGAAACCGGTTTCATAAATCTGGGTGAAATCACATTCCATTGCGAGTGCATAATCACCGCTGTGAACCTTACCGGTAGTTTCATCCACTATAGAGATATAACCAAGCTCGTTCTGGCCGTTGTACCAGTAATTTCCGTTGTCATCCTTGACATTATTGTTGGGACCCTTCGGACCGTACTGGGGGTAATTGGTAGAGATAGACCAGCCTTCAAGATTCTGATCTTCAAAGTCGTATGCAATTTCGGTACCCTTACCAAGAGCAATATTGGCAGTAATGGTAAGATCACCGATTGTTGCGGTGAGTGTACCGGGTTCAGCATCGGTACCTTCCTCAGCGGAACGGAAGGTAAAGCCGTCCAGAGTACCCAGTTCGGGATTGGAGAGAACGAATTCTACATCAGAAGGCTTAATGCAGACGGGCATGGAGTCGTATGTTGCATTGATGACAATTTCGACTTCCTTGCCGTAAGGAACCACCATATTGACCTGAGCGTATGCAATTGCATCGGGCATCACAATATTGATGGTATCTTCACCGACAACTTCACCGTTATAAACAAGCTGAACGGCTACTTCGCCCTCTTTACCGTTGGAGGTAAAGACACCGTCTTCAATGGTACCGAAAGAATCGTCGGAAAGCTGCCATACAGCGTCTTCGGGAATCTCGGCTTTGGTACCGACAAGGTCAGAACCGAGAGCTTCAAATTCAACTACACTGTCGGGAGTATAGCAGTCAAATTCGGAAGAAATGGTTGCACGGACAAATTCGCCGGTTGCGGGAGCAGTGGAAATAACGAGAATACCGTGAGTGGTATCACGTTCAGCACCGTCGGAAGGAGAACAGTTAACCTTCAGTTCTTCGCCGGGACGCTGGGAAAGGAATGCGGAAGAACCGCCGCCGTCACCGTTTACAGCCTGTACACAGCCGAGAGAAAGCATGAATTCTGCCATTTCGTAGCTGTTGAAGCCGGTGGAGTACGGAGCCTGACGGCCGTCGTTCATAACCATAACGAAAGTACCGTCTTCCTTGACACCCACAAAGGAACGGGATGCGGGGTCGGAGGTATGGTTCTTGGCATACTGGTTCACGCCGTCCTTTACAAGGAAGCCGAAGTTGGCGGGAATAACCTGTTCTTCCCAGCCGGTAATCGCATCCTTGGTGGAGCGGATCTGAACCTTGGGCATATCCTCGGGTCTTGCTTCGCCGTCTTTTTCATCGAAATTGATAACGACGCAGGTCTGAGCACCGGCGGTCTGACCCTGGCTGTTCATATAAATTTCTCCGTCGAGAATCATATAGCCGAGAGGTTCGCCGACCAGTTCGGGATGTGCTGCATAGTATGCAGAGTCATACCAGCTGAGGCTGAGGTTCATGGCTGCAACAACATTGCCGTAGCCGTGTTCTTCAGCATAAGCTGCCTGCTTGGACATAATCTGAGTCCCGTACTTGCCGGGAGTCGGGATCATACCCTTGTAGGAAGGAATCACTTTGGTATAGGGGTTGCTTAAATCAACCTCTACAACGTGTGCCACCTGACGATGACCGCCGGCAGCATTGTTGAGTACAATCTCGGATTCCACAATACCGGGAGCAAGATTGTAATCATCCTTGGAAATGACCTTGTAGTAATCATCGTGAGGAGTATAGTCAACCGATGCTGCCAGGACATTCATCGGAAGCATACCCACAAGCATGACCACAGAAAGAATCATCGCCAATGCCTTGGAAAAGGAATTTGCTTTCATTTGCTCTTCTCCTTGATAGATTTTTTATATAGACAGACGAAAGAGTGCCTGTATATATCGAGTAATGGGATTGCGTAAAACAACGGCCGGACAGAACTTACAGTCTGTAAGCCCTGAAGCTGTGGTGGGTTTTCTGTTTTTCTTTCGGAGGCTCCGGCAGATAATCGCCGTACAGATCGGTCAGATAGGAATCATATCCCGCAGGTGCCGGGAATTTTTCGCCTTCAAATTCAATCTCAACCGTATCCGCAAAAGCTTCCGCGCGATGAATGCCGCGGCTGCCGTAAACGCACCACACCTTGCAGCCCACATAGGAGCTGTCTTTCTGACTGGGTTTATTGCTCGCCTCAACGATTTTCCGGATATAGTACTCACTGCCGAACCTCTTGCAGAAAGCCATCACCACACCCTTGACACATCGTTTGACAGGATTGAGGGAGTCGGGCTTTTTCAGTTTTGAAAAGCCCAGGTACGTCATCAGTCCCTTGATTTTTTTTGCTTCCTGCTGTGCTTTTTCGGTGTTGTTATCCCAGTGATCCAGCGGGAAAATATCAATATCCACGCCCAGCTCAACACCGTTGTCGTAGGCACCTTCGTCCTTCCGGGTAGTCATATCGCAGAGTTTGGCGAAGGGATACCGGTATTCCGGCGTTCTCTCCAGCGAAAACATCTGATATTTTTCACTGTCCCTGAACAAAGTCAGCATTCTGTCATAATCTTCCCGGGGAACCAGAACATCCACATCATCGTCCCACGGGATGAATCCCTTGTACCGGATCGCGCCGAGAAGGGTTCCGTAGGCGAAGAAATAACGGATATTGTTTTCCTTGCAGAATGCATCGAACACCTTCAGGATATCGAATTCAATCTCCTTCAGTTCCTGCAGCGATAATTCTTTCATATAGTTCAATATACTCCTTGAATCGTTCGTTTTTGTCAAATTCGCGCGCTTTCTTCACGCAGGCTTCTTTCGGATACGGCTTTTCGGTGCAGATCCGGAGAATCTCCTTTTCCAGAGCATCCGCATCATCGCAGCCGACCACCGATCCGCAGGTTTCATCGGGTATTTCCGGTGAACCGCCCGTCCTGAATGTCAGTACCGGCGTACCGCAGGCCAGGGATTCCATATTCACGGTTGGGTAGTTCTCTTCCCTTGTAGGGTTGACAAACACATCGGCCGCCGTATAAATCTCTGCAAGCTCCCGCTGGTTCTGTGTCCGATGAACGGAGAGGATATTTTCCGGCAGTATCTTATCGGTTCTGTCATCCGTTCCCACAAGAACAATCCGATAATCCTCCGGAAGCCTTCCGGCAAGTCCGGCAAACACATCCAGCCCCTTCCGAGCATTCCAGCCGAAGGAAACGCCCAGAACAATCTTCCGGTTTTCCAGACGGTATCTGCTTCTGAACTCACTGTCCGACGGCTGAAACACCGATAGGTCAATTCCGTTGGGGATCACCCGGACCGGGTACTCCTTCAGAAAGGACTGCTTCACCAGATCCGCCAGCCAGCACGACGGAGTTACAATTGTAAGATCAAGATCCCGGAACAGTTCCTTTTTTCTGCGGTAAACAGAGCCGCTTCTGTCAAAGAACCACGAATATTCCCGTCTCTGCACACAGTGCCCGCACTGCGTCTTCCATTTATCGCACTTCGCCATTGTAAAATGGGGACAGTATCCGGTGAATGCCCAGCAGTCGTGGAATGTCCAGACCAGCTTCGTTTTCCGCTTTCTGAAATACGAAAACAGCAGCTCCAGATCGCAGTCGTGCCCGTGGATATTGTGCAGATGGACGATATCCGGTTTCAGCCGTTCCAGTTCGGCGATCATCTTTTTTGCGGCTGTCTTTGAGTTGAAGCCGTAATTCCCAAGAATTCTCGACTTCAGTGCCTGCAGCCTGATATAGGAATCATCCGAGCAGCGGATACCAAGGGGGTAGTCTGTTCCCCTGCTGCTGTACAGAATCCGGTTATCGGCATTGTTTTCCGTGAGAAGCCGGCTGATTCCGACGCAGATTTTCCCCGTACTGCCGATTCCGCAGGTTGTATTGATCTGTACAACGTTCATCAGACACTCTCCCAGAAGAAATGATAGGGTACGATATGCAGGCTTCCTCCGCCGGAGATACTGAGGAAGAAGTATGCACAGAAGAACACGAGCATCACGTGGCGTCCGAGCACGGCAACCTGCGTCCAGCGCGTGCTTCTGTACTGAATGATTTTCGGCAGCAGAAGCGGAATAAAAATGATGTAGTAATAGTTCATGCGCATTGCCAGGTTATGCAGAGGAGCAAACATCTGCATAACCAATGCAAGCAGCAGAAAGTTTCTCAGTCCGATGGTTTCCGAGTCAAGCTTTGATTCATCGGGGATCAGGAATGCAAATACGGCAAACACCGCAAACAGAAGCAGCATGGTATACGCCCCCGTCTGCTGTATGGCTGTGTCGTATTTGGTATACCGTTCGATAAATGTGCCGAGGAAACCGAAAATCTGCCTGTTGAGCAGAAAAATGACAACAAGCGAAGGAACGACCGCAAGCAGCCATTTTTTCGTGATTTTCGCATGATAGAGGGGATACATAAAGGCCAGCATGAAAGCACTGGTATGGAAAGTCATCGCCAGCAGCACGCACAGAATAAACGAGATCAGCTTTTTGTTCCGGGTCAGTTCATAGGCAATAAAGCCGATGCCGACGGCAAGCATCTGCCGGATTCCGGAAAACATCATCTGAAACGTGGACATGATGCAGAACAGCACGATGGTGAGGGATGCATCCGTACACAGCCTCCGGTATGTGGGAAAGATCATGGCACTTACCGCAAGTGCCGACAGCGCCAGATAGATCTGCGGATTGGATGTGAACAGGGTTATGATTTTATTGAAGTATGAGAAGCCGGGTTCCAGCCCGTAATCGGCAATGCTTCCCCACTCCATACGTGCGAACTTTCCGAAAAAACTGATGTAATTGGCTGTATCTTTTCCGACAGTTTCATGGCGAAGCATAATCAGAACCGTAAGAAAAAGAAAAAACATGGTGAGTGCAGATGCATTTCTTTTCCGATACTCCGCGAAGTTATCTCCGAGACGGATATGCTGGATGAAAATCGGTACAAAAAGCAGAAAGAGATATACTGCCATAGATTCTCCTTTGAATTGTTGTTCTTTCCATGATGTCTGTAAGGAATCTCACTGTAGTTATCTCTGTTTCAATTTCAGATACACTGTTTTTGCAAAATTTCTCAGAGATGCACAGCTGCAGTACATGTTTTTTCGGATCTGTTTTTGAAACTGCGAGAACCGGATATTTTCAAATGCACGGTCCCCTTCCGCATTCCGGGTTTTCAGGTACGCATTTCGTCCGAACCGGAACAGCAAATGTTTGTCTTCCGGATATTTTTCCAGCAGCCAGTCCAGACTTCGGTTCCAGAACATATCCTGTTCGGGATTGTGGTAGGAATACCCGATGCTTTTTGATACCTGCTTCGCGTGAATGCGTCCCTTTACCAACGGTTCTGGGATATAATGCACGTGATACCCTGCAGCATACAGCCGGAACCACAGATCCATGTCATTAAGCAGACGCAGATGCTCGTCAAAACAGCCGATTTCCGTAAATGCGTCTTTATGGATAAGGCAGGAGCACCCATGGAAATTATATACTGTCGGTTCTGCGATCAAATGACCGTTATGCGGAAACTGCTCCACCTTTGCAGCAAGCGCCTTTTCGTTTTTTTCTTGAAATGAACGGATTGTCTTACCATCGGCGTCAATCAGCTCTGATGCGGAAAAGAAAATATGCTTCGGCAGCTCAGGTTCTTCAATCACCAGAGAGTGTATGTATGCCACCTGTTTTTCCAGTTTTTCCGGTGTGTACAGATCGTCATGGCTGAGCCAGGAAAACCATTCGCCGGTCATATTGGTAATCCCCATGTTCAGTGCTGAGGATGAACCGCCGTTTTCCTTGGAAAAATACCGTATTTTATTACCGTATGCCAGCGCAGTCCGTTCTGTGGCACCGTCATCCTTTGAACCGTCGTTCACCACAATGATCTCCGTATTGGTATAAGTCTGTGCCAATGCGGAATCAATTGCTTCTGCAAGATAATTGGACGCATTGTATGCTGGTATTACTATTGAAATCTTCGGCAGATACGTTGGGGTCCTGTCACCTGTTGCCAAAATAAAGCCTCCTCAGCGCCTGATTCACATTCACTGTATCAAAACTTCTTACTTTGCTGTTGTTATATTCTCCCATGATATGGCAGTCCCGTTTCATACACGAAAGAATCGCGGATTTACACTCCTCTTGGTTATAGGGATTAAACAGATTTCCACCGTTTTCATCAATCAGATCAATGTTTCCCCGGATCCGGCTGACAATACAGGGGAGCCGGCATGCCATCGCTTCCATCAGAGAAACCGAAAGCCCCTCCCTGTACGACGGGAAACAGAACACGTCCGCTGAATGATTCAGTTCCGGAATATCCTTCCGGTAACCCAGCAGATGAAGCTGCCCAGCCACCCCAAGTTCTTCGGCAAGGGTCAGCAGTGCTTCCTTTTTGTCCCCGACTCCGGCGACTGCGTAGTGAATCTTCGGATTCTTCAGGGCTGCCACGGCTCTGAGGATCACCTGATGGTTCTTGTTTTCGTTCAGTTCACCCACCGAAAACAGCAGGAATGCATCTTCCGGCACGCCGATTTCGTGTCTTTTGGCTTCTCTGTCCACCTGCACATTCTCAAACCGCGACAGATCTATCCCGACACCGGGTACGTAATGCACCTCTCCGGCTTTGAATTTCTTCTTCGCCAGTTCATAGTCCTCGGTGTTGATTGTAATCAGCTTATCCGTATAACGCGAACAGAACTTTTCAACAGGATAATACACCATCCAGTTCAGCATCGGTGCGCCCTTGTAGAAATGGAAACCGTGCGCGGTATAGAACACCTTCAGGCCGGTTTTCTTCCGGAATTTTCTGCAGACCAGACGGGTGATCACCGCCGCATTGGGCGTATGGCAGTGAACAATGTCGTAGCCGCCTTTTTCAATCACCCTGCTGAGCTGTCCGTATGCCCTGAAATTGTCCGGATTCAGCGGCGACCGTGAGAAGTCAATCCGGTGAACGCCACACCCCAGTTCACTGTACAGCCCGTCAAGCGGCAGATCCCGGTCATTGCACGCAAGATCCACCTGATTTCCCTCCCGGACAAGCATCTCAATATGGGGCTTGAAGAAACTGTTCATTGTCAGGGAAATCGTGGTTACATATAAGATTCTCATGTCAGTTCCTTTGCCGGAACATCTGCACGGGCTTCCGAATCCTCAGTCCTTCACTTTTCTCCGGCACAGAGACAGCGGACCGGAACAATATTCCCCTCTGTGAAAGAGCGAATTTCCGTCCCCCTGCCCTGCCTTACGGTGTTGCGGAAAAGTCAGAATATTCCTTTTTTCAGAAAAAGTGCTGAAGATTGGATCCAATGCAAATAATTCCGCATACTTTTACAGAGTCCATTATAACACCAACCCCCTGTTTTGTCAATCTTTATATAGTACAAAACCATACAATGTTTTCCATTATTTAACACTACTTATTATACTGCTTAAAACCCGGGATCCGGCGTACGAATATTCCGATTCTTCATGGTACAGTCATGGAATTCCGTACCGTTTTTGCCCGGAGCCGAAAGTCCCAAGCAACACAACAATAAAACATCACGCAAATTGTTCCCGACATAAAAAACACCCCATTTCAGCACCGGTATGCCGCAGCATATCCGTCTGAACAATGGGGTGTTTATGTTTACACGGGAATATTCTTAAATGTTATAGAACTTTATGTACCAGATCAAGGTAAAGATGATTCCGAGGCTGAGGAAGACAAGCCCCGATACAAGAATACAGCTGTCGTTGTTCTGTTTTGCTTCGCTCATCTTGCGTTCCCGGTAATCGGCATACAGCTCGTGCTTTGCTCTGCCCATGGGGATAAAGGTCAGCACCACGTTTCTGAGAACAAATCCTATGCCGATCAGCGCCCCTTCACTGCTGACATACAGCATGCCAGCCAGAAGCGTCATCAGTATACCCGGAACGAAGAAAGCATCCGACAGAATCTGAATATTCACTGCCGTACTGTCCGTGAAAAAGCCCTTGGACCAGATCACAAGAAATGCGATCAGTGCTTCTATCCCGAAACAGACAGCGTATTTTGTTATCGTTGTTTTTGTTCCCTCTTTCACTGCCTTAAACCATCCTGTTTATTTGATCTGCTGCTTGTACTTTTCTTCTTCCGCATCATTGCAGTACACGAAATGTCCGGGAGTAATTTCGCGGAACGAAGGGGCATCCTTGGAATAGTCGTGCTCCGCAATGGGGTTGTAGATAATTCTCGTACGCTGCTTTTCGTACACCGGGTCGGGCAGCGGAATGGCGGAAAGAAGCGACTTTGTATAGGGATGCAGGGGATTTTTGAAGAGCTCATCGGAATCTGCCAGCTCAACCAGCTTACCGAAGTACATAACGCCGATCCGGTCTGAGAAATACTTGACAACCGACAGGTCGTGGGCGATGAACATAATGGTAAGTCCCAGACGTTCTCTCAGGTCGTTGAGCAGGTTGATAACCTGTGCCTGAATGGACACGTCCAGAGCGGAGATGGGCTCGTCTGCGATGATCATCTCGGGCTGCATGATAACGGCTCTTGCGATACCGATACGCTGACGCTGACCGCCGGAGAATTCGTGGGGATACCGGTCTGCGTGTTCGCGAACCAGACCGACCATTTCCAGAATCTCGTAAACTTTCTCGTTGATATAATCCTTATCGGTAATGCCGTTGATGACAAGGCCTTCTGCGATGATATCACGGACGGTCATACGGGGGTCAAGGGATGCGATGGGGTCCTGGAAGATCATCTGGATCTGGGTGATCAGTTTGCTCTTCTTGGCCACACGGCAGCGGCTGCTGTACTCTTTTCTGAGAGCCTTGAGCTGCTCCTCATTCCCCTTTGCCGCCTCGAATTTCTTGGCGTATTCCGCTTCCAGAGACTTGAGAAGGGATTCAACGTACTGCTTGTCAACCTGCTTGCTGTCGGACTTTGCATCCTTGATCAGCGCGCGGTTCTTTTCCACAACAGCGGCGAGATCCTCGTTGATCTTTTTGATCTCTTTCTGAATCTCAAGCTTTCTCGCATCGCTTACATTCTTTTCAGCGCGGAGAGCCTTGATCTTTCCTGCGGCATCGGCACGGGCAGCGGAAATCGCATCCTTGTAGGCGCGTGTTCCCGCTCCGATTCTCTGCCCCTTGAAATAGACATTGCCGGAGGTGATATTATACAGCTTGATGATGGAGCGGCCCGTTGTGGTCTTGCCGCATCCGGACTCGCCTACCAGACCGAAGGTTTCGCCTTTTCTGATCTCAAAGCTGACATCGTCCACGGCCTTCATATCCTTGCGTCCCAGACGGAAATACTGGCAGAGGTGCTCCACTTTCAGCAATACTTCGCGATTATTCTCCATGGCGGCCTCCTCTTTCTTTCATTCTCTGGATGCGCTCGGTGATGATCTTGGGAATCTCCACCTTGGGTGCATTGGGATGGAGCAGCCACGTTGCAGCATAATGTGTGGGAGAAACCTCATACATGGGAGGCTGCATTTCAAAGTCGATCTCCATCGCATACTTGTTTCTTTCGGCAAACGCATCGCCGACGGGGGGATAAATCATATTCGGAGGTGTGCCGGGGATCGCATCCAGCTTTTCGTTGGTGTCAAGGTCGGGCATGGAGGAAAGCAGTGCCCAGGTATAGGGATGCTGAGGATTATAGAATACTTCTTCCGCCGTGCCGTACTCTACGATCTTGCCCGCATACATCACGGCAATTCTGTCCGCCATGTTGGCAACAACACCGAGGTCGTGGGTGATAAAGATAATGGAAAGGTTGTGTTCTCTCTTGAGTCGGTTGATCAGCTCAAGAATCTGCGCCTGAATGGTAACGTCAAGTGCAGTCGTGGGTTCGTCGCAGATGAGGATATCGGGGTTCGCGGACAGCGCAATGGCAATGACAATACGCTGGCGCATACCGCCGGAGAACTCGAAGGGATACTGTCTGTAACGCATTCTCGCTTCGGGAATCCCCACTTCTTCCATAAGCTTGATGGCCTTTTCCTTGGCGATCCGCTTGGTGAGAGTATAGACGATCTGGGAAGCCTTGTCCTTCAGATAATCGATGATTTCCACGCAGCGCTTGTCGGCATCAAAGGAATCCGCGGTTTCGAGATCCGCCTTGAATTTGTTCATAACGCGGCTGAGAACGGAAACGATTGTTTCAATCTGAACTTCGGGTTCGATCACGGACTTGGGCACGATCTTCCAGTCGACCTTCTTGCCTTTTGCCAGAAGAGCTTCTCTCTTGGCGGTCTGACGTGCGAAGCGTGCTTCTTCCTTGGGATTGTTCTTGATGTAGAAGAAGTATTTTTCCACTTCTCTGCGGAGTGCTCCGCCGAAGGTGAACGCCACGTTATCCTTGACAACGGCCAGCGGATCGATTGCGGCGAGAACGCTCTGATCCACCGTCTTGCAGGCTGCATCCGCTTCCTGAGCGGTGAACTTTCCTGCCTTGAAGAAGCTGATTGCCTTCTCCAGTGCTTCAATGGCAGCCTTCTTGTTCTGAAGAGTTTTGTCAAAAGAATACTGCACCGCAATCTTCTCGAGAGCGATGAAGGAGTCCATAAAACCTTCGTTCAGGAACTTGCCTGCCATTTCGTTGGCTTCGTCCGCAGGCATTCTGCTGAGGTCTGCATCGGGCTTCTTGTATACATAGTAGCCGATTCTGAAGAAATTGTACTGGGGCTGTTCCAGCATTTCCTTCGCCGTTTTCTTCAGTTCATCAAGAACTTCAACGGTTTCGGGAGATGCTTCGTTCTTGGAGGCACCTGCAAGCTTCTTCGCAAAGTTTACCTTTTTGCCCTCGGCACGCAGAACTTTTTTCAGAGCAGTTGTATGTGTTCTGAGGGACTCCGCATACTTTGAAACAAAATACTTGTCATCGATTTCCTTGAGTCTGCGGCTGATGAGTTTAAGAGCTGCAACAACATCAATCTTCTGCTTCTTTTCGGTCATGAAAAGAAGGTCTTCGATCACGGCAATCATTTCTTCCGCCGCGGTACGTGCCGCGTTGTAGCTGTTTTCCAGCTTGATTGCCTGAATGTTGAAGTCATCGAATGTCTTGATATACGTTTCAATGTCCGCAACGTAAAGATTGGCATCGGGCTTTTCGGCCACAGCCTTCTTCATCATTTCGGACAGCTCCGCCAGAGTCTTGTTGAAAGTCACGCGGCCTTCCTTGCGGTTTGCCTTGTTCTTCAGAAGCATGGCTTCTGTGATCTGCTTGCCGATCCGCATGATGGGGTTCAGCGCGGACAGGGGATCCTGGAAGATCATTGCAATCTTGTCGCCGCGGAGCTTGTGCATTTCCTCTTCGGGAATCCGCATGAGATCCTGACCGTCATAGAGGATTTCGCCGCCTTCAAAGATCGCGTTGCCTGCGGAGATACCCATGATCGCCTTGGAGGTAACGGACTTGCCGGAACCGGATTCGCCTACGATGGCAAGTGTTTCGCCCTTATAAAGGTCGAAGGAAATGTTTCGCACTGCCTGTACCTTGCCGGCGTCTGTACGGAAGGAGATCTTAAGATCATTGACAGATAATTTGATTTCTTTATTCATGATTAGTCCTCCGTTCCTCTCAGCGACGGGTTGAATGCATCACGCAGACCGTTGCCGAACAAGTTGAAGCTGAGCATCAGAAGTACCAGGAACATACAGGGGAAGAATGCCACGTAGCCGGCGTTCGCCATAATGGACTGCTGGCCCGCCGCAATGAGAGTACCCACGCTGGTGGTGTTCCCCGCTTCCAGGTTGATGATACCCAGATAGGAAAGGCTGGTTTCCGAATAAATCATGGACGGAATGACCAGAGCAAAGCTGGTAACGATGGTGCCGAGACCGTTGGGGAAGATATGCTTGAACATAATTCTGGAGTCGCTTGCACCAAGAGTTCTTGCCGCCAGAACGTATTCCTGATTCTTGAAGCGGTAGAACTGCATACGGGTTCTGCCTGCCATGCCGATCCATCCTGTCGCAAAGAATGCAATGAACAGAACCAGCGCCTGGCTCGACGTACCCATATGGTATTTCAGAAGGGTGATAACGATCATTGTAGGCACGGAACCAAGAATTTCGGAGAACCGTTCCATGAAAAGGTCGATCTTGCCGCCGAAGTAACCGGAGATGGAACCCCAGATAACACCGACAACAAAGTTGGCAATGGCAACGATGGTTGCGAAAATGAAGGAGAATCTTGCACCGTAAGCAAGGCAGGCAAAGATGTCCTTACCGGTCTGGGTGGTACCGAACAGGAAGAGGGGTTCCTCGATGCCGTCCTTCTTGACCTCATTGTGCTGATAGATATAGTATTCGTAGTATTCGGCTCTTACTTCAATACCGCCGTCCACCCTTCTGCCGTAGACGTAGAAGTACTGCTTGCCGTCTTCTTCGAAACCGTTTTCCCCTTCAATTCTGAGGGAGTTGTATTCCGCCATGAGGTTGCTGAATTCGGACGCTTCATACTTCCAGTAGTTGGGGATGATTTCACCGTTCTGGTCAACCTTGGGACGGAGAGTGGATGCTTTGGGATTTTCTACTTTGTAGTAGATATTGGCGTCATACTTGTTCTTTTCCAGAGTCGGTCTGTCCGCCAGCTTGACTACGGGATAGAGGATCTGTCTGCCGGTTTCGTTCTGATATCTCTGGATATCGTTGAACTCTTCGGGAGAGATGATCTTGTACTTACCGAAGCCCACACCGTAATAGGTGTCATAGCGGTAGGAATAATTGGATCCGTCTTCGCTGATCTTATATTCGCCGTTTTTGATGACTTCTCTGCCCGTTTCGGAGGCGAGAGCGTAGTCCTTCAGATAGCCGACATAGTTGGTTTCCTTGTTTCTGCAGCCATCCCAGAAGCCGATGCTGCTGTTTGCAAACAGTTTGTTCTTGGGAGTAACGTATGCATACACCATATCGTAGTATGCGGGCTGGAAGGGAGTGAAAAAGGGCGCAAAAATCGCAAAGAGCACCAGTACGGCAATGACCACACCGCCGACAACCGCGCCTTTGTTCTTACAGAATCGCCGGAAAGCTCCCTGGAAATAGCTTACAGGCTTGGTTTCAAATTTGCTGTCATGATACAGGTCATTTTTTGTGGCAAACCGGAACTTTTCCGCGGGGATATTATTGAAATTATTTTCCATAATTATTTAGCCCCCATTCTGATTCTCGGGTCAATGAAGCCGTAGCTGATGTCGATTACGATACCTGCCGTAAGGCTTACCAGGGTATAGAAGCCGGACAGCAGCATAAAGAAGTCATAGTCCTGGAAGGTAATGGAGTTGAGGTAGAGACCGCCGACCCCGTTGATGCCGAACATTCTCTCGATGATCAGGGAACCGGAAAGCACGCCGATGAATTCACTGAGGATCGAGGGGAAGATAACAACCATGGAGTTGCGCATTGCGTGGTGGATGATGGCCTGTCTCTTGGTAAGACCCTTGGTTCTTGCCAGAAGCATGAACTCACCGGTCAGCACTTCGGAGAGCTCCGCACGGGTATAGCGGGCATAACCTGCAATGGAACCCAGGCACAGCGCAAATACCGCCGGGAGCATGGAGCGGAATACTTCCCAGGTGAAGTAATCGTTGCTTGTGGACATGGTCAGCGGGAACCAGCCCAGCTTGAAGCAGAATACGTACTGAATCATAAGACCCAATACGATGCCGGGAACCGATATCAGCAGAATAATGAAAATATTGATTACCTGGTCCTGCCACTTGTTCTTTTTCAGCGCAGCCAGAATACCCAGCCCCAGACCGATCGGAACCCCGATCAGGGTGGAATAAATGTTGATCAGGATTGTGGGCGGAAGATGGCTGACAAACACCTCCCAGATGTTCATGTTGAGGTATTCGCCGTAGGTGGTTACGATACCGAAGTCGCCCTGGGTCACTATTCTCTTGATATAGGTTCCGAACTGGATCAGAATCGGTACCCGGTCATAGGTCCAGACACCATTCTCGCCTTCCTTGATATTGGTGATCCAGCCGCGTCCCTCAAGAGTTTTCATAACAATCTCAGGATCCTGCCCCGGAAGTGCGTTGGTGGGGATGGGCAGAAGCTTGATCAGCACAAAGCACATCGTGAAAATGATGAAGAATGTGAACAGCATCAAGCCCAAACGCTTCGACACATATTTAAACATATACATAGGTGTTTCTCCTCTGTTTTGTTGTTTTCCAATTCATAGTGTTCGAGCCGTAAAAACAGTTGTATGTAAGATCGGTGCACATGAAGCCGTGCACTGCAAAAACTGACGTAAATTAAAACTTTCCTGATTTTTCCGATGAATAGTCTTCTGTTTTCGGCTGTTATTCAGCCGGCCGCCTGCTATTATCTGTCCATGTAACAGTCCTATCTTTCAATGCGGCAATTTTTGTATTTACTTACTCAACCTTTAAAAATGTCGTATAATACCAAACCAGCGGTGAGCCCATTGACCCACCGCCGTTGGCATTATTTGTGATCTGAATACTCAGTTACCGGAAATTATTCGGACTTCTTGTATTCTGCAGAGAGGTCATTGTTGTTCGCAGCAACAAATTCAGCCCACTCAGCATCGGTATAGTTAACTTCCATGTATCTCATACCGCCGAAGCCCATGAAGGTGTGTTCGTCTTCAGAGAAGTAGGAGAACTTAGCGCCGAGGAAGGATCCGCCGCCGTCAGCGATCAGCATTACGGAACGGCTTTCCTTGATGGTGAGTTCTTCGAGAGCGGAGAGGATCATAAGTCTTGCTTCAACGGGAGCGAAGCCTTCACCCCAGTTGTAGGTCTTGGGCTGGTTTTCGGTGCCAGCGAGACCGTTGAGGCAGTAGTACCAGTTCTGAACGCTCATGGTGATTTCTTCACCTGCGCCTTCGTAGTCACCTGCGGGCATGGTCAGAGTCATGTCGATCGCAGAGGTATCCCAGTACATATGGTAGTTGAGGTCGTCATCGGGATTAACGAATGCGCCGACAATGTCAAAGGGATTGAATGCGTTGCCGGAGAAGCCGTAACCGAAACCGATCTGGGTTGCGCCGGTACGGAATGCTTCTGCCCACTGAGCACCTGCGGATGCGTCAAATACAACGTCGATCTTGCCTTCAAGAGCGGTGCCTTCGGTCAGACCGTCAACAACTTCCTGGAGGTAGCTTGCTCTGAATCTCTGCTTGTCGTTATCTACGGAAGCACCGTATACGAGAGTGATGTTCTTGGAAGAATCGTAGCCGTATTCATCGGGGTTAGCAAGGAGGATGTCGATCGCTGTCTTCATCTTTTCCTTAGCAACGATGGGGTTGTAACCGGTAAGTGCATCGTAAGCGTCATCGGTGGAAAGGTCAACGAGGTCGCCGCTGGACCACTTGCCGTCAGCATTCTGTTCGAAGCCGTATGCACGGAGGATACCTTCCTTAGCGATGGTAGCGTTACGGTACTGACCGCCGTCTTCAAGTTCAGGAGAGTTTTCGATATCGTAGTAGTAAGCAACGTTCAGCAGACCGAAGCAGGGAACTGCAGAACCGGGCCAGATCTTTTCAACGATGTCGCTTCTGTTGAGAGCGAGGTTGAATGCGTGTCTGAATTCCTGAATTGCAAGAATACCGTTGTTGTTTTCGCTGTCCTTGAGGGTGTTCAGGTTGGAGTAAAGCTGCATACCGAAGGTACCGGTAGAGGTGGAGGTGAAGTAAACGTACTTGGAGTCGAGATATTCAGCTACGTTTTCAGTCTGGAGAGATGCGTCATCGTAAGAACCGTTGAGGAAGCCCATCCA
>JAFQWY010000330.1 GCA_017407225.1 Clostridia bacterium
CCTGGGAAACACCGATGAAAACCCTTGCGATCATGACGGCGCTTAGTTTGGCTGCAGTGGTGGCGGCGTCTGCTGTCTTCACCATGCTTGCCATGCTGATTCACAACCGATCTGCCGGAGCAGTGACGGCAATGCTCATTGCAATGTCAATGCTGATCGGAGCCATGACCGTGTATTCTATGCTGAATGCACCGGAATACATTGAGAATGCGTTTCATATGAACGCTGACGGTGAACTCGTGCAGAGCGAACCGATTCCGAATCCGAAGTACCTGACCGGTGTCGAACGGGAAGTGTATCAGCATCTCCTGAATACCATCCCGACCGGACAGCTGCTTCGGTTTGGAAATCTGGAGTATACCGACGATATGCGGTATCTGCCGCTGTATGCACTTGCGGTATCGGCAATCTGTACAGCTGCCGGATTCTTCCTGTTCCGGAGAAAGGACATACGGTAACGGAAATGATGAATCTGCTGTACGCCGGACTGGTCCGGATCATGAAAAGCTGGATCTTCTGGTTCGGAACGTTCATGATGGCATTCCTGTCCTTCTGGTTCTGTTTTTACGAATACTCTCCGTACCGTCAGCAGTCTGCAGATCCGGTCTATACAGAAGAAGTGTATTTCAATCTGCTTCCGTATATCGGGATCTTTCTTGCCGTTCTCATCAGTATGACGGCAGGAAAGGAGGTCTCCATGGGGATTCTGCGGAACAAGCTGATTGCTGGGCATACCCGATCGGATGTCTATTTCTCACATCTGATTCTCGGAATGGGAATTACCGCCGTGCTTCTTCTGATTCATTTCATCACATCCGGTATCTGCTGTCACATCTTTTTTCTACCGACACGGTTTTCTGTCGGTGAACAGTTCCTCTGTGCCCTGACAGTTATCTGCGGAAGTGCCGTGTACACCTCGCTGTGCAATCTGATTACCATAAACATTCACCGGCTGTCTTCGGTTGCGGTGCTCTCCCTGTTGTCATCTATGTATCTGATGCAGCGCAGTTCGAGAATACATAATGCACTGTCCGAATCCCGTCTTGTCGCGGGAGAATACATCGTAATGAGTGACCGCGCCTATTACGAACTGGTGATCAATCCGTACTATCCCACCGGATGGAAACGGTCACTTCTGGAATTCCTGCAGGATCTGCTCCCCACAGGACAGCTTACACAGATCATGGCAGGCGATCTTTCCTCCGCATGGTGCTGGCCGATCCTGTCCGTTCTTCTTGCCGCAGGGTTCAGCCTTGCCGGTTATCTGCTGTTCCGAACGAAAAACATCCGATGAGGTAACTTATGCTCCTTCTTTCCTGGTCGCTGACCGGCGTGTTTGCCGTTGTCATACTGCTTCTTCTGCTCAAGCTGTATCTTCTCCGGAAATCCGCGGGAGAAATCGCCGACGCCTTTGCCGAACATTTACGGGAAGATACCAATACGCTGATCGGCATATCCTCACGAGATCGCACCATGTGCCGCCTTGCCGCCGCTGTCAACGAACAACTGCGGATTCTGAGAAGGCAACGGCAGCGGTACCTGACCGGCGACCGGGAACTGAAGGAGGCGGTGACAAACATCTCCCACGACCTGCGTACACCGCTGACCGCCATCTGCGGGTACCTCGACTTATTGGAAAGGGAAGAGAAATCACCGGAAGTCTCCCATTATCTCTCCATGATTGCAGGACGCGCCGAAACCATGAAACAGCTGACGGAAGAACTGTTCCGGTATTCCGTGATTCTGTCCGCGGAAGAAGAACTGCCCGCAGAACCGGTGAATATCTGCGGTGTACTGGAAGAAGCCATTGCCGGAATGTACGCCGTGCTGACCGGACGAGGGATCATACCGGTGATCGATCTGCCGGAGGAACCCGTCATGCGGATGCTGAACCGCGCGGCACTGTCGCGGATCTTCGGGAACATCCTGAACAACGCGGTAAAGTACAGCGGCGGTGATCTGGAAATCCACATGGAAGAGACCGGGACGATCACCTTTTCCAACACCGCTGCCGGTCTGACAGAAATACAGGTCGGACGGCTGTTTGACCGGTTCTTTACCGTGGAAGCCGCAAGAAATTCCACCGGACTCGGACTTTCAATCGCAAAGACGCTGACCGAGCGGATGGGAGGAACGATCACGGCAGGGTACCGTGAAACAAAACTGACCGTAACCGTTATATTCAATGGATAAATTATAACATAAACCCGACGGATAAAAATCCCCTGTTGACAATGTAAACAAC
>JAFQWY010000050.1 GCA_017407225.1 Clostridia bacterium
ACAGAATGAGGTATGTATGGATACAAATATCTGCTTTTTTATGGGCTATCTGGTCGGCACAATCAATCCCTCGTACATTATCTCACGCATCAAAGGATTTGACATACGCGCAAAGGGGTCCCATAACGCCGGTGCATCCAACGCAGTAATTCTGCTCGGAAAGAGCATCGGTATTCTGTGCGCTCTTTTTGATATTCTGAAAACCGTGGCTGTGATCGCACTGACAACATATCTATGCCCGGATTATCTATATGCCTTTGTACTGACGGGAAGCGCGTGTATTCTTGGGCATATTTTCCCGTTTTATATGGATTTCCGAGGCGGAAAAGGACTTGCCTGTCTCGGAGGAATGATCGTAGTTTATAACTGGCGGATTTTCCTGGTATTTCTGGCGGCAGAGTTTGTCATTGTACTTGTAACCAATTATCTGTGTTTTGTTCCGATCACCGCTTCTTTTGCCTTTTCCGCCGTATACGCCTTTATGACAAGGGACTGGATCGGCACAGTCATGCTGGCTGCGGTTTCCGTTTTGATCGTATTCAGACATTCCGAAAACATCAGGCGTATCCGGGCAGGAACCGAGATGAGGATCAGTTACCTGTGGAATAAAGAAGCAGAACTGGCACGGCTGCATGAAACGGAAAATCAACAATGACCGTTACCCTTTTCTGACGTCTTGCAATCGGCTATACCATACATAATTTTTAGGAGTGCTTTATGAAAACAGAAACAAAAAAGTATCTGAAAATCGGCGTCATCGCACTGATCCTGTACCTGATTGCACAGAACTGGCTCATCGTGGCAGGCGCATTCACAACAGTTCTGAGTGCAGCATCTCCGCTGATCGTCGGCGGGGTGATTGCGTACCTGGTCAACATCATCATGAGCTTTTTTGAGAGGCACTGGTTTCCGAAGTCACAGAAAAAAGCCGTTGTCAAATCCCGCCGCATCCTCTGTCTGATCTTCGCGGTACTGTCCATGCTGGCGATTGTTGCGCTTGTTGTCCTTCTGGTCGTTCCCCAGCTCTGGGATGCTGTTGCGCTCCTGCTCAGCGAAGTCCCGGAATACATGAAAAAAGCAGTGGACTGGGCGGAATCTCTGGAAATCCTGCCGGAAGATATTTTTGCCATGCTTGAAAGCATTGACTGGAAATCGCAGGTGTCAAAGATCATCAGCACAGTCACCTCCGGTGTCGGCAGCGTGGTCGGCGTGGCGGTCAATGTGGTGGCATCGGTATTCTCCGGTGTGTTCAATGCACTGCTGTCAGTCATTTTCGCTCTGTATCTGCTGTTCGGCAAGGAACGGCTGGGCAGACAGTGCAGAAAAGTAATGACCCGATACCTGAAACCGGGTATAAACGAAAAGATTCTGCACGTTCTCGCTGTCATCAACGACTGCTTCCACAAATACATTGTCGGTCAGTGTACCGAAGCGATCATTCTCGGTACACTCTGTACCATCGGTATGCTGATCTTCCGTTTCCCCTATGCAACCATGGTCGGAGCACTGGTGGCTTTTACCGCATTGATTCCGGTCGCCGGTGCCTATATCGGTGCCGGTGTGGGTGCGTTCATGATTATGACCGTCGATCCGATGAAAGCTGTGCTGTTCCTTGTCTACATTCTGGTTCTTCAGCAGCTGGAGGGCAACATCGTTTATCCTCGTGTGGTCGGTTTCTCCATCGGCCTCCCCGGTATCTGGGTTCTGGCGGCAGTCACGGTGGGCGGCGGTGTGATGGGTATCCCGGGTATGCTTCTCGGCGTACCGCTGGCGGCTGCGGCGTACAGACTGCTTCGTGAGGATGTAAACCGTGAGAAAACCGGGCAGAATACAGACAGTACCGAAAAGAATGGAGAAACAATATGTCAAAACACATCCGACTGAATCCCGAAACGAACACAAAAATCCGAACCGTGGACGAACGGCTGATGTCCTACAACATTGAAATGACCGAAATCACGGGCGGCACCTTCTGGAAAGCCTACACACCGGAACAGATTGCCGGTACGGAGGAATTCCGCTTCTCCGGGAATATGACCGATTTCACGGCAATGGCAGACCTGATGCAGGTGTACCCGCCGATCGATCTGTATGATGAGAAACTGCGGCGGCTGGCAAAGGCACTGGGTCCTGCATGGATTCGTGTGTCGGGATCGTGGGCAACGAAAACCTATTACAATTTCGACGGTACGACCGGCGGCAAAGCTCCTGCGGGATACGCAAGTGTGCTGACCAAAGAACAGTGGATCGGTGTGCTTGATTTTGTAAAAGCCGTTGACGGAAAACTGCTCATCTCCGTCAGCAACTGTGCAGGAGATCACCCGCTGAATGGTGAACTTGATCTGACACAGACTAAGAAAATCTTCGATTTCAGCCACGCATACGGTGTGGATATTGCTGCTGCGGAATTTATGAATGAGCCGAATATGCTGGAATTCTCCGGTGCGCCGAAGGGATATACCGCCGCCGATTATGCAAGAGATCAGGACATTTTCTTCGGCTGGGTGAGAAAGCATTACCCGGACTGCCTGCTTGTCGGTCCCTGTACCACGGGAGACACATCGGTGATTTCGTCCGACAAGGGCATGGGAGCCGGAATCGCAAACATGATGAAAACCTGCACCACGGACGAGCTGATGGCTGGGACAAAGGTGCCGCCCGATGTATTCAGCTACCATTATTACAACGGAATTTCTGAACGTCTGGTTTCCATGATGCCTGCCGCACACTGGTCGGGCGACGAAGCCCACACGGATGCCTATCTGGCAGTTGCGCCGGAGAATGCAAGAAATCATGCCCCTCTCCGGGATCAATACGTCCCCGGCGGACAGATGTGGGTGACGGAATCGGGAGATGCGGGCGGCGGCGGTGACACATGGGCATCCACCTATCTGGATGTCCTGCGGACGCTGAATGAGCTTGGCAGTTTCGCAAGAATCACGGACGGCGTGATTTTCCACAATACGCTGGCTTCCTCAGACTACGGTTTCCTTGCACACGGCTCATTTGACCCAAAACCGAATTATTTTGCTGTTCTGCTGTGGAACCGGCTGATGGGTACGACCGTGTATGACTGCAAGAGTCCCGATACGGAAGGCGCACACATCTACTGCCACTCCAGAAAAGACGGCAAAGACGGATGTGTGTACCTTGTCATCAACAATTCGCTGACGGAGACAACAACTGTGGATGTGCCGAAGGAGGCAGAGCAGTACACACTCAGTGCAGAGTATATGCGTTCCTCTTTCATGCAGCTGAACGGTCAGAAACTGATCCTGTCCGCCACAGATGATCTGCCGCACATGGAGCCTGTCAGCGTACAGGCAGGAAAAGCAGAACTTGCCCCCGGCAGCTGCACATTCTTTGTGCTGTGATGCAGATATAACAAAACGGTACAGTCAAACTCCGAAAATTCGGCGGACTGTACCGTTTTCCTGCCATAAGGACAGAAAAAGCCATAAAGATGTGGTATAATGGTATTATAAGAACATAAAGACAGGAGATCACGATGAAAAAGGGATTGATTCTGGAAGGCGGTGCCATGCGCGGATTGTTTACCGCCGGTGTCATTGATGTGATGATGGAAAATAACATTGAATTCGATGGTGCCGTCGGTGTGTCTGCTGGGGCCGCTTTCGGATGCAATTATAAATCCGGACAGATCGGGCGTGTACTGCGGTATAATACCCGTTTCTGCCGCCATCCACAGTACTGCGGTCTGCGTGTACTGCTCAGAACAGGAAATTTCTACAGTACGGATTTCTGCTACGGAGAAGTGCCGCTGGTACATGATGTTTTTGACTTTGATGCCTATGAGAAAAATCCGATGGAATTCTATGTGGTCTGTGCCGATATTGAGACAGGAGAAGCGGTATATCATAAGTATGAGGGACGGCATGACCATGTATTTGAATGGATCCGTGCTTCCGCATCCATGCCGCTGGTTTCCCAGATCGTTGAGATCGAAGGAAGGAAGCTGCTGGACGGCGGCATTGTCGATTCCATTCCCGTCCGTTTTTTTGAAAGCATCGGCTACAACAGAAATATCGCTGTACTGACCCAGCCGAAGGATTTTGTGAAAATAGAAAACAGCCTGATGCCGCTGATCCGATGGAAGTACAAAGCCTATCCGAAACTGGTCGAAGCAATGGCAATCAGGCATGAGGTTTACAATGAGACGCTGAAATATGTCAAAAAGCGGGAAGCTGCCGGAGAACTGTATGTGATCCGTCCGGAAACGGAACTGCCCCTCAGCCGTGTGGAGAGAGAGCCGGAAAAACTGAAGAAGGCATATGAAATCGGGCGAGAAACAGCAGAAAAACAAATCGGTAAAATCAAAGAATTTTTAACGTAAATCTTCCCACCGCTTAACCCAACATACGGATATTCGCGTATTTTTCGTCCTGCTCCCGCCAGAACCGGCGAATCGCATCTTCATATTTTTTCTTATCCACAATATAACTCATTGCGTGCTCCGCTCCCGGCACCACAAGCAGCCGTTTTTCGGATGCACAGGCTTTGTAGTTTTCATAAGTCATCTCAATCGGAACAAAATGATCGTCACTACCGTGGATGAACAATACAGGAATCGTTGTGTTTTTCAGAGCTTCCATGGTAGTGGTTTCTTTTGCCTTCATATTGATTTTTCTGCGGCACAGAGCATCCGCGGCGGCACGACGGATACCGTAGGAAAGATGCAGATTGTCCTCCACAACGTGCTTCCAGATCGCATACGGAGAGGTAAAGGCGCAGTCCGCAACAATACCTGCCACATTATCCGGCAGTTCCAGTCCGGCCGTCATGAGGATGGTCGTTGCCCCCATGGAAACGCCGCCGAGATAGATCGGGTATACCTTGTCCGTTTTTTCGTTTACCCATTCGATCCAGTCCCGGCAGTCATACCGTTCGGTCAGCCCGAATCCCATGTAGTCACCGCCGCTTTCTCCCTGTCCGCGCTGTTCAGCAAAAAGAATGCTGCATCCGCTGTCATGCCAGAAGTCCGCAATGGTGCTGAAATCCAGTGACCAGGATGACCGCCAGCCGTGCATTGCCACTACGACCCGCTTGGGGGTTTCACAAGGCCACCAGTGTCCGACCAGCCGTGTTCCGTCCTGTGCCGTGATCTCCACCTTTTCGGTAACTTTCGCTTCCAGCTGCTCAGAAGCATTTTTCAGCATGGCGACAAGTTCACGGTTTGCCTCATTTCCCATCATTTTATCCTGATTTTTCACCAGACTTTTGGGTGCATTGCGATCCAGTGCCACCCGCATCAGATAATCGGTAATGGAATGAGATACTGCCGCCGCTCCTGCAAGTCCCACAGCGGCAAGAGCTGATCCGGCAATGATTTTCTTTGTTTTACTTTTCATAGGATGTACTGTTTCTCCTTGCTTAATTTCGAACGAAGTGATCGTTTACTGTCAGTATTCTGCGGCGTTTTCTGATAACAAATCAGGTATGCGGCTGCACAGATCGGCAGCGCTGCCATCACATCAATCACGGAATGCTGC
>JAFQWY010000051.1 GCA_017407225.1 Clostridia bacterium
AGAAGATGCTCGAGGCCATCAACCGCAATTGCGGTGCAGAAGCCACGATCCGCAGCTATCTGGGCGTGGAAAACCGCCGCGAGGCGCTGCGCGGCGCGGACTTTGTAGTCAATGCCATTCAGGTCGGCCTCTACGATCCCTGCACGATCACCGATTTTGAGATTCCCAAGAAGTTCGGTCTGCGCCAGACCATCGCCGACACGCTCGGCATCGGCGGCATCTTCCGCGCGCTGCGCACGATCCCCGTCATGCTCGATTTCGCCGAGGATATGCAGGCTGTCTGCCCGAATGCCTGGTTCCTCAATTACACCAATCCCATGGCTATGCTGACCGGCGCCATGCTGCGCCAGACCAGCGTGAAGACCGTCGGCCTTTGCCACAGCGTGCAGGTCTGCGCGGAAAGCCTGTTCAAATCCATCGGCATGGAAAATGATCCGGACATTCAGACGAAGATCGCCGGCATCAACCACATGGCATGGCTGCTTGAAATCGAAGATGCGGACGGCAACGACCTGTATCCCGAAATCCGCCGCCGCGCAATCGCTACTCTGGAAGAAGAACTGGCAAAGGGCAACTCCAAGCACGGTGACCTGGTTCGTTACGAATACATCCGCCGTCTGGGCTACTACTGCACCGAATCCAGCGAACACAACTCCGAATACAACGCATTCTTCATCAAGTCCAAGTATCCGGAACTGATTCAGAAGTACAACATTCCGCTGGACGAATATCCCCGCCGCTGCGTAAACCAGATCGCAGGCTGGAAGAACGACCGCGAAAAGTACCTCAAGGGCGACGTTTCCCACAAGCGTTCCCGCGAATATGCATCCTATATCATGGAAGCTATGGTAACCGATAACGCTTACAAGATCGGCGGCAACGTAATCAACAACGGTCTGATTCCCAACCTGCCCGCAGAAGCATGCGTAGAAGTTGCCTGCCTCGTCAACAAGTACGGTATTCAGCCCACTCAGCAGCCTCCGCTTCCCGTACAGCTGGCCGCAATGAACATGACCAACATCAACGCACAGCTCCTCACCATCGAAGCAGCTGTTACCAAGAAGAAGGAATACATCTATCAGGCAGCAATGATGGATCCCCACACCTCTTCCGAGCTCTCCATCGACGATATCGTAGCCCTCTGCGACGACCTCATCGAAGCGCACAAGGGATGGCTGCCGGAATATCATTAATCTGAGATAAGATCAGTCAGGCATAACAAATCGCCCGTTCTCCTGTTTTGGGGAGCGGGCGTTGTTTATTCGTCGGTATCTTTTCCGTTGAGGGTCATCCGCTTCTGCTTCCAGTCGGGCATGAATTTTGCCACATCGGCATAGAATGCCGCGCTGTGATTGGGGTGGCGGATGTGGGTCAGCTCGTGAAGGAGGAGGTAGTCCAGGCATTCCGGCGGTTTTTCCGCAAGGCGGAGATTCACCCGGATGGCGGCGGTCTGATGGGTGCAGGATCCCCAGCGGGTCTTCATGTCCCGGATGGACCATCGGCTGCATTTCAGTCCGGTGCGGCTTTCCCAGTACGGCATCCGCTTCTCCACAGCAAGGCGCAGATTCTCCCGGTACCATGCATCGATGCAGGCTTTCCTCTGTTCCGCCGTGCTGCCGTCGGGGACGATCAGAATCAGATTCTCACCGGTCAGCTGAACGGACGGGGATCCGGATTTCACGATCAGCGGAAGCTCTCGGCCCCACAGGGGAACGGTCTCGCCGGTGATGTACTGCTTTTCCTCCGGCAGATCCATCGCCAGAATTTTCGCACGGTGTTCCCGGATCCAGTCGGCTTTTTCACGGACAAACGCTTCGATCTGGGCATTGGTCATCCGTCTCGGACAGGAGAGCTCGATCCTTCCGTCAGGGGGCTTGATTCTGAGATTGATGCTTTTGATATTTTTCCGCGTTACGGTGACTTCGATTCCGTCAAAGGTCATGATCTCCTCCTGATACCGTTGATGAATCCAGTATAGCACAAATTCCGGCGGATTGAAAGGGCAGGGTGCATATCCGTACAAAAATTTTTTGTCATGTGCCCAATTTTTTTGCAGAATTACTGCTGACAGGAACGCATATTTCTGCTATAATATACACGGATAAAATTTTCAATCTAATTTTGAAATCCATGAAGGAGCACTGGTATGAATAAACTTTACACCGGCAAGACCAAAGACGTTTACGCTCTCGACAACGGAAATGTACTGCTGAAGTTCAAGGACGACTGCACCGGCAAGGACGGCGTGTTCGATCCCGGCGAAAACAGCGTAGGTCTGACCATCGAAGGCATCGGCAAAGCAAACCTGGAAACCTCCGTTTACTATTTTGAAAAGCTCAAGGAAGCCGGCATCAAGACTCACTATGTTTCCGCTGACCTTGAAAACGCTACCATGGAAGTTCTTCCCGCCGAATGCTTCGGCAAGGCTCAGGGCGGCAACGGTCTGGAAGTTATCTGCCGTCTGGTTGCTACCGGCAGCTTCATCCGCAGATACGGCGAATACATCAAGAACGGCACCAGACTGGAAGGCGGCTATGTGGAATGTACCTTCAAGAATGACGAAAAGGGCGACCCGCTGGTAACCGGCGAAGGTCTCGTTGCTCTCGGCATTATGACCGAAGAAATGTTCAACAGCCTGAAGGAACAGACCCTCAAGATCACCAAGGTTGTTGCTGACGACCTGAAGACCATCGGTCTCGATCTGTGGGACATCAAGTTCGAATTCGGCTACAACAACGGCGAAGTTATACTCATCGACGAAATCGCTTCCGGCAATATGCGCGTTTACAAGGGCGACACCATCGTTGAACCCGTTGAACTGACCAAGCTCATCAACAACAGAGGTTGAGTTGAATGAGAATTTCCCTTAGGGAAAATTCTCCGATGCACAGTTGACAATACTGAAGGCAGTCATGTAAAGTGGCTGCTTTCTTTATTTCCGGAGGAACGAATGAAGTATCAGAAGATTACGGAAGGCATTTTTCATGCCAGACCGAACCGGTTTATTGCAGAAGTGACTGTGGACGGCGAGAGACAGCATGTCCACGTGAAAAACACCGGACGGTGCAGGGAACTGCTGATCCCCGGCTGCCGGGTGTATCTGGAAAAATCAGACAATCCCGGACGGAAAACTCCCTTTGATCTGGTGGCTGCGGAAACGCCGTGGGGAATTGTAAACATGGACGCCCAGATTCCAAACGCCGCAGCTTACGAATGGCTGAGAAATCAGTTTCCGGATGCCGTCATCCGACGGGAGGTGAAGCGCGGGAATTCCCGGGTGGATCTGACCATGGAGCGGGAAGGGCGGCTGACATGGGTGGAAGTCA